>JABDMN010000280.1 GCA_013001485.1 Acidimicrobiia bacterium | reverse complement strand
TGTTGCGGGTGAAACTGCCCCACATCGACGATGCCAACAAGGGCAGGCGGATTGCAGCCGAACGCTACGCGTCGATGCTGGCATCAGTAGACGGCGTTGTTGCCCCCACGCCGGTCCTCGACCACGTCTTCCACCAGTACACGGTTCGGATCCTCGGTGCCGACAGAGACTCGGTGCGAGAGAACATGGGCGGAGCGGGTGTGAACACGATGGTCTACTACCCGGTGCCGCTCCACCACCTCCCGGTGTACTCACATATCGAGACGGCACTCCCTGTCACGGAGCAGGCCTGCGGCGAGGTTCTCTCGTTGCCGATGTGGCCCGAGATCGACGAAGCCACCCAGGCGCGTGTCGTCGACGCCCTGGTCAACGCGCTCGGCTAGCTCCGGACGCGCCGAAGCCCGGGCCGCAAGGGGGGTCACGTCCCGGACTCCGTTGGCTGTCGAACTCAGATGAAGAGGAGCTGTGCGTCCTCAGTCATCTCGATGAAATCCGAAGCGGTGATGATGTCCTTGACCTCTTCGATCAAGTCCTCAGTCTCCAGGTCCATCATGTCCGTCGACATCTTGCATCCCCACAGCCGACCGCCGGCATCGTGGATCATGGTGAGGAACTCGTGGATCGGGGGAACGTCGAGGTCCTCGATCTGATGCCTCATCATGCGGGTGGCCATTGCGGTCATCCCGGGCAGGCCGCCGATCATCTGTGGCATGCCGGTGGCCGGGTTGCCAACGGGCGTGAACTTCAGATGGTCGGTCTTCTTCTTGTTGACCATGTCGAGGCCCCAGAACGTGAAGAACAGGTCGACCTCGACGCCCTCGGAGAGGGCGGCGTTGGCCAGAATCGGCCCGGGGTACGCCATGTCGAGGGCGCCCTTCGAGCAGATGATCGCCATGTGGCGGTCGGTTTCCTTGTCAGCAAACGTAGGCATGAGTTTCCTTTCGTGATTCTCGGGGTCTCAGACGCAGCCCTTGGGCTTCGGAATGCCGGCGATGAAGGCGAGCTTCTTGGCCGGCTTCTTCGGGAACAAGCCGTAGAGCGCCTTGGTGGGGACGTCGGCCATCGTCGAAATGCGACGCACGGTTGGCGACTCGCCGCTCTCTTCGAAGTCGGCCCGGGCGAACTTGATGACACGCCAGTGGTCATCGGTGAGGGCGATGTCGATCTGGCTAGCCAGCTCTGACCCGACGCCCTCGGTCCACTTCATGGGGTCGATGAGGAAGCCCTCATCGTCAAACTGCAGCTCAATGCCTGCAATCGTCTCGGTCTGCATGGTCACTCTCCTTTGGTTTCGAGTGGGTTAGTTGTCGTTGTTGTGTTCTCGTTGGTCTCACCGAGCGAGTGGAGGAGGCCGACCAGCCGCCCCATGCCCCGCTTGACCGCCGGGTCTCGCATTTCGCGCATCATTCCGAAAATGCCCAATTCCTTGGGTGCGTCGGCCCTGGCCGCGGTGGCTGTCCGACGCAACATGTGCATGACCTCGGGCTGGGTCATCTCCTTCACCGTGTTGAGGATCAACACGACGTTGTCGCCGAGCGCGTGGATGTCCTCGTAGTCGAAGGACGTGACGATGCGGTCTGCGACCTCGACACCGCCACGTGCGAAGTCGAGGTAGCCACGCTCCTGGAACTGGCCGAGTCCCTCGATGAGCTTCTCGACAGCGCTGGGCGCGATCTCGCCGGTTGCTGACAGCAGCTGCTCGATGGTGTCGAGCCGGGTAACCAGACGCTCGATGATCTCGATGTTGCTGAGCAGCGTTCGCAGCGTGTGTGTGATGGCGTCTGTGTCGATCTCGAGAGCTGCGAACTCGTCGGTGGCGCGTGCCATCAGACCTTCGGCGACGGGTGCCAGGTCGTCGCGGAGCTCGTCCCACTGTTGGCGGCGGCGCTGCGACTCCACAGCCTCCATCTGGAGCAAAGAGACCTGGTCGGTAAGCGCGTCGATCTTCTCCTCGAGCCGAGAGACCTGATCGGGAGCGAGCGTCGTCACGACAGCTCCTTCCCGGCCATGGACATTGGAGCCGGCAACGGGAGTGGCTTGCCCGGCAGAAGCAGGTTCCAGTAGGTCCACTTGAACATGACCTTGCCCCAGTGGTTGGCCTCGGTCTCCTTGAGCAGAGAGAACGGGCCGATGCCTGGAAGCGGGTACTTGCCGGGCAGGGGCTCGGTGTCGTAGTTGAAGTCGATCAGCAAGCCTTTGCCAAAGCCGGACTCGATGAAGCAGTTGGCGTGGCCATCGAAGGCTTCCCTCATCGGGGCGCCGTTGATGTAGTCCATGAAGTTCTCGGTCCAGGTTTCGACTGCGAAGTGAGCCACCGACCCGGCCTTGGATGTCGGCAGTGCAGCGGCATCACCTAGGGCGAAGATGTTGTCGTGCTTCTTCGACAGGAACGTGTGCTTGTCGACGGGCACATGGCGCAGCTCGTCACCGAGCCCGGACTTGGCCACGTAGGCAGATCCCATGTGCACGGGAATCGTCACCAGGAGATCGAAGGGGACCTCCCGCTCGTCGTAGGACACGAGCGTCTTGGTCTCGTCGTCGACTCGCTCTACGTAGAAGTCGGGTTCCACGGCGACGTTCTTGTCCTCGAGCATGTGACCGAGCTTGTCGGAGGCGACCGGCTTGGTGAAGGCCCCGGGGAGGGGAGTGGCGTACACCAGCTCTACCTGGTCGCGCATCCCCTTCTCGTGGAAGAACGAGTCTGCGAGGAAGGTGAACTCCAGGGGGGCGACGGGGCACTTGAAGGGCATCTCCATGATGTTGATCACCATGCGGCCGCCCTCCCATGTGCGGAGCTTCTCGGAGAGAGCCACGGCGCCTTCGAAGGTGTAGAACTCGTGGATCGACTTAAGCAACTCAATCTCGGTGAGGCCGGGGGTCTCGTCGGGCTCGGGATGGGTCCCGGTGGCGATGACGAGATAGTCGTAATCGAGTGTGTCGCCGTTGGTGAGGCGGACCTTGTTGGCCTCGGGCTCGACGACCTCGATGCCGGACATGATGAGGTTCACGCCCTGGGGGAGGAATTCTTTGGTTTGCCTGACGACATCTGACGGTCGGTAGATGTCGAAGGGGATGAAGAGGAATCCAGGCTGGTAGTAGTGGGTTTCGTCCTGGTCGACAACCGTGATCTCCCACTCCCGAGTGTCGAGGCGAGGCCGGATCTTGTTGACGACCATGGTTCCGGCTGTTCCGGCACCGAGGACGACGAGCTTCTTCACAGGATTCTCCTTTATTGGACGCCGGCAAGCGAGGCAATGGCCCGCAGCCGGTCGGTTGATTGCGTGTGGTCTGAAATGACTCGGGACAGAGCGTTGGCGATGCGGGGCAGCGCCGACTTGAGCTCTTGCTTGCCAAGGCGGTCGAGGTAGTAGACCTCCTCGATGTGGCTGGTGACGATGGTCGGATCGAGGCCCACCAACCGGGCTCCGGCAACGACGTCTGCGACGGGAGGCGGCCAGGGCTCTGCGGCGACGCCGCCTGCCAGCACCATGCCGAGGAGCCGGTCACCTGACCTCAGGTACCCGTGGATGCACTCGAAACCGAGCGCGGTGGGCACGTAGTGGGTGCTGAGGTCATTCCCCTCGTCTGCTGTCCACGTTTGGACGCACCGCTCGAGAACCTCGGGGTCGTCGCCGGTTGCCGTCATCAATCCGCACGGGTTGGCGACGGGAGTGATGGGGCGACCCTCCATATCGGTGAGCACCATCATCACTCCGAGCAGCTCGGCGAAGACCTGAAGGAGGCTGTGAAGCGCACCGAGAGGGATGTCCTCGACCAGCTTGGCAACGGGCTGCTCGGGAACCTGGTTGGACTGGTTGCCGTCGAGCCACACCTGGATCTGATCGGCGGGGAAGCGCCATTGGCGTCCCACCTTGACCGCAGGGATCCGACCGCCTTCGGCCATGCGATACACGGTCGACTTGTCGACCTTGATCAGGTCGAGGACCTGACGGGTGGTAAGAAACTCTTCTGTCATTTCGAAGCTCGTTTCGCTGTCTTGTGCATCTCCTGCACCGTATGCAAGAGGCATGAGATGCATTAGGGCCTTTCGTCCCTAATGAGTCCCTAGTCCCGAGTCCCTAGTCCCTAGACCAAGGATCGAGCTAAGGACTAGGGACTAGGGACTTGGAACGGCAGGCGAAGACTGCCGTTCCTTGACATCTTCAGGCTTCTCGTGTGGGATAGGTGCCAGCACGCGAGGGAGGCCCTCCGATGATCTTCAACCCGGCCGGCCACTGACACGAAGCCGCTCGCGCGCGACCTCTTCAGGCTTCGAATTCTCTGATCGCCACTGACGTGGCGTGCGCTGCGGCTTTCGATTGGCCGGCTCGTCCTGTCCGTTACGTCTTTCTGGAACGAGTTACCGAATGATCCCTATCAAGAGCTACTGGAGGCTCCTCAAGACCTATCTCCGTCCGTATCGGACGCGGGTCGTGGTCTTGACGGTCTTGCTGTTCTCGGGCATCGCCTTGCAGGTGGTCAACCCGCAGATCATCAGGATCTTCATCGACCGCGCCACGGAAGGCACGGAACTCGACGCTCTTGTCGGCATTGCGGTCATATTCATCCTGGTCGCGTTCACCCAGCAGGCTCTCGCGGTCGTCGCCACCTATTTCGCTCAGCAGATCGGATGGTCTGCGACCAACGAGCTGCGGCGCGATCTTGCCGATCACCTGCTGCATCTGGACATGGGGTTTCACAAGAGCCGGACTCCCGGCGAGCTTGTCGAGCGCATTGACGGCGATGTCACTGCCCTCTCGAACTTCTTCTCGCAGTTCGTTATCCATGTGGTCGGCAACATGGCCCTCCTGGCTGGAGTCCTGTTCTTCCTCTTCCGCGAGTCGGTGCTCATCGGTGTCTCGCTCGTCGTGTTCTCCGCAGCCACGCTGGCCGTCATGGTCAAGATGCAGGAGATCGCGACCGAGTGGTGGGCGCGGGTCAAGGCGCACAAGGCGACGTTCTACGGGTTCCTCGGCGAGGTGGTGGGTTCCACAGAGGACATCCGGGGGCTCGGCGCCGGACGGTTCATGGTGCGTCGATTCGCTCAGATCACCCGAGCGTGGATGCCCGACGAGGTGCGGGGCCGCTGGGGATGGTCGATCTTGTGGGCAACCAACATCGTGGTGTTCGCAGCCGGAGCGGCGATTGTCTTCGGTCTCGGCTCCTGGTTGTACGAGACCGATGCCCTCACGCTGGGGTCGGTCTACGTGGTCTTCCACTACACCGAGATGCTGCGTCACCCGCTTGACCGGATCCGCCACCAGATGGAGGACATGCAGAAGGCAGCGGCCGGTATCACCCGAATCCAGAACCTCTTTGGGATCGAGTCTCGGTTGCCTCACGACGGCACCGCAGTCCTGCCGTCCGGGCCGCTCTCGATCGATCTCGACGACGTCGACTTCTCGTATGTCGACGACTCGAGCGACGGTGACCGTGTTCTTCACGGGCTGACGCTCCAACTCGACGCGGGGAAGGTCATCGGGGTACTCGGACGCACGGGCTCGGGCAAGAGCACTCTCGCCAGGCTGCTCACCCGGCTCTACGACCCTGAATCCGGTGATGTCCGCCTCGGCGGGGTGTCCCTGGCCGACGCGGACATCGATCACGTACGCCGCAGGGTCGGGATGGTCACCCAGGATGTCCAGCTGTTCCGCGCCACGATTCGGGACAACCTCACGTTCTACGACCGGACCGTCTCAGACGAGCGGATCTGGGAAGCGCTCGGTGCCCTCGGGCTGACCGATTGGATCGCTGCCATGCCCGACGGCGTCAACACCATGCTCGAATCCGGCGGGTCGAGTCTCTCTGCCGGCGAAGCACAGTTGCTGGCCTTCACCCGGATCTTCCTCGAGGACTCGGGGCTCGTGGTCCTCGATGAGGCATCGTCGCGGCTCGATCCGGTCACCGAAACGCTGATCGAACGCGCCGTCGATCGGCTGCTGGAAAACCGCACCGGCGTCATCATTGCCCACCGTCTCGACACATTGAACAGGGCCGACGAGGTCTTGATCCTCGATGACGGACGGATCGTCGAAGCAGGAGACCGCGCAGCGCTGGCCGCTGATCCCGGCTCGCGCTTCCACGGGCTTCTGGCCGCAGGCATGGAGGAGGTGTTGGGATGAGCACCGGTCGCCTGATGTTCGAGCTCATCAAGACCCACCCGTGGCGTTATGCGGTTAATGCCGTCTTGTGGTCGGCGATCTGGTCGATGCCGATCCTTGCCGGCCTCATCACCGCGGCATTCTTCAACCGGATCGACACGGGTGTCGGCGCCAACGTGCCCACCCTGATCGTGCTGATCCTGGCGTACGGTGCCGGACGCATCGGCGTGATGACGTGGGGAATGCACAGCGACGTCAACTTCATGTTCCGGCTGCAGCTGGTGATGAAGAAGAACCTGTTCGAACGGATTCTCGAGATGCCTGGAGCGCAGTCCGTCGACGCCGCTCAGGGCGAGGTGATCACCCGATTCCGCGACGACGTCGAGCACGTCAGCGAGGCGACCGACTTCACGGTCGACACAATCGGAGTGGCCGTGTTCGGCGTTGCCGCAGCAATCATCCTCACGAGGATCGACCTGGCCATGACGCTGCTGGTCTTCCTTCCGCTGCTCGTTGTGATCGTCCTGGCTGAACGGACCGGCCGCACCATCCGTCGCTATCGCAAGGCGGCGCGAGAGGCCACCGGACGGGTCACCGAAGCGATCGGTGAGATCTTCGGATCTGTTCAGTCGATCAAGGTTGCCGGTGCCGAGGCATCTTCGATCGCCCATCTGCAAAGCCTCAACGATGAGCGGCGGGTGTACGAGGTGAGGGACCAGACGCTTGTTGCCTTGCTCGAGTCGTTGTTCTGGAACACGGCCAACGTCGGCACCGGGCTGGTGTTGCTGATCGCCGCGGCCCGACTCCAGGACGGCGGCGACTTTGGGCTGGGCGATTTCGCCCTATTCGTCTTTTTCATCGGTATCGCGACAGACGCCGTCAACATCGCCGGCCTGTTCATCGCCAGGGTGCGGCAGGCCTCTGTGTCGTTCGAGCGGCTCGGTGCTCTGCTCGGCGAGGGGCGAGTCGGCGAGGTCGTCGAGAAGGTCGACCT
>JABDMN010000275.1 GCA_013001485.1 Acidimicrobiia bacterium | reverse complement strand
GAAATCGGCGAACCGGTATTGCGAACCTCGGCGCCACGGGTCAGTCCATCGGTTCCCTGCATGGCGACGGCACGAACACGGCCTCCGCCGAGGTGCTGGGCGACCTCTGCCACGATGCGGCTGGTCTCGCCCTCGAGAACGATGTCCATCTCGAGCGCCGTGTAGATCTCCGGCATGGCGTCCGCCGGGAACTCCACATCTACCACCGGGCCCGCCACCTTGACGATGCGGCCGGGGCTCGTCTTCACGTCAGTCACATGTTCTCCTTCTGGTCATCAGCCGGCGGACAGCGCCTCGGCGCCGCCGACGATCTCGGAAATCTCGGTTGTGATCTCTGCCTGCCTGGCCTGGTTCGCTTCGCGGGTCAGCACCCGGGTCAGCTCCTCGGCGTTCTCCGTGGCCGCCTTCATGGCGCGGCGCCTTGCGGCGTGCTCTGACGCCGATGCCTCAAGCAGCAACCCGAACACCGTGGCCTCCAGGTACTGGGGCAACAGTCGATCGAGGATGCGCTCAGGAGACGGCTCGAAGGAGTAGGACACGACCTTGGCCGGGTCGAGGTCCTCAGGTGGCTCGATGGGCAGCGCCTGGAGCCGTTGCGGCGTCTGAGTGAGCGCTGACATGTAGCGGGTGGTGAACACCTCGACTGCGTCCACCTGGCCTTCGGCGTAGTCGTTGAGGATGGTGTTGGCGATGGCCCGGGCATTGCCATAGGTGGGTGTGTCGGTGACTGCGAGGAATGTCCCGTCGAGGTGGTACTGGCGGTAACGGAAGTAGCTCTGCGCCTTCTTGCCGACTACGTACAGCTTGAAGGTGCGGCCCTGGTGCCGATGGTCGAGCAAAGCTCGTTCCGCCATGCGGATCACGTTCGAGTTGTATCCGCCGGCCAGGCCACGATCAGATGAGACCACCACAACAGCCACTGACTGGCGCTCACGCACCTCCAGCAGCGGGTGCGCCAACCCAGAAACGGCCCCGATGTTGCGGATCACGTCCTGCAGCTTGGCGATGTAGGGCTTGGCCGACTCCACGCGAACCGACGCTTTGGCGATGCGAGACGCTGCGATCAACTCCATGGCGCGGGTGATCTTCATCGTCGATTGGACGCTTCGGATCCTCCTGCGGATCAGACGGAGTTCGGCGGACGCCATCGGTGGCTACTCCTCCTCGTCCGCTCCGGAGCCGGGCAGGGTCACCTCGACCTCGCCACCCAGCGATGCCTTGTACTCGGCAATGGCGTTGTCGAGAGCATCGCCTTCCGGCAGCTTCCCCGTGTCCCGAATCTCGGACAGCAAGGCGCTGTAGCGGGTACGGAAGTGATCGAACAGACCGGCCTCGAACGAACCGGTCTCCTCGAGCTCAACGTCGTCGAGATGGCCCTTGGTCACGGCATACACGGCGACCACCTGCTCCTCGACGGACACCGGCTGGAACTGGGGCTGCTTCAACATCTCCACGACCCGGCGCCCTCTCTCGAGCTGCGCCTGGGACGCCGCATCGAGCTCCGAACCGAACTCGGCGAACGCCTCGAGGTCACGGAACTGGGCGAGGTCGAGTCGCAGCTGGCCGGCCACGCTCTTCATCGCCTTGATCTGAGCCGCACCACCCACCCGGGACACCGAGATACCGGCGTTTACGGCCGGGCGAACCCCCGAGTAGAACAGATCGGTCTCGAGGAAGATCTGCCCGTCAGTGATGGAGATCACGTTCGTCGGGATGTAGGCCGACACATCACCGGCCTTGGTCTCCACAATGGGGAGACCCGTCATCGAGCCGGCACCGAGCTCGTCTGAGAGCTTGGCGCAACGCTCGAGGAGGCGGGAGTGCAGATAGAACACGTCACCCGGGTAGGCCTCGCGGCCGGGAGGACGTCGCAGCAGCAGCGAGATCTGCCGATACGCGACGGCCTGCTTCGACAGATCGTCGAACACCACGAGAGCGTGCTGGCCGTTGTACATCCAGTGCTGGCCAAGAGCCGACCCCGAGTACGGGGCATACATCTGGAGCGCTGCCGGAGCTGACGCAGGAGCGTTGACCACAACCGTGTACTCCATGGCGCCTGCCTGCTCCAGCTGGAGCACGACCTCGGCAACAGTCGACGCTTTCTGACCGATCGCGACGTAGATGCACTTCACGTCCTGGCCGCGCTGGTTGATGATCGTGTCGAGGGCGATGGCGGTCTTGCCCGTCTGACGGTCTCCGATGATCAGCTCGCGCTGGCCGCGTCCGATGGGAATCATCGAGTCGATGGCCTTGATGCCGGTCTGCAGCGGCTCGCCGACTGGTTGCCGCTGCACGACGCTCGGGGCCTGGACCTCGAGCCGGCGCTGGCCGTCGGCCTGGATGGGGCCCTTCCCATCGACGGGGTTCCCGAGAGGGTCGATGACTCGTCCCAGGAAGGCATCACCCACGGGGACGGAGAGCACTCGACCGGTCGGGTGGACCTCGTCGCCCTCCTCCACATAGCTGGATTCGCCCATCAAAACGGCACCAATCGAGTCCTCATCGAGGTTGAGGGCTACGCCGATCAGACCTCCTGGGAACTCGAGGAGCTCGGAAGCCATGACGTTGGGCAAGCCCTCGACACGCGCCACACCGTCGCCGACGGAGGTCACGTAGCCGACCGTGCCGGCCTGCATCTCAGGCGACCAGCCCTCGAGGTTGTGCCGCAGGGCCTGTGTGATAGCTCCAGGGTCAAGGGTCAGTTCAGACATTGATCAACTCCATGCTTCACGTAGATCTCGGAACCGGCTTCGCACCGAGCCGTCGAATACTTCATCGCCCACCGTGACGACCAGACCGCCGAGCACCGAAGGATCGACGGTGACCCGTGCTTCAACGGACTGACCAGTGGCGGCCGACAACTTCTCTTCCAAGCGGCGCACCGTCTCATCATCCAGTTCGATGGCCGAGCGCACGTAGGCGACTTCCTTCGATCGCTCATGCGCAGCCTTGGCGACAACGCCGGCAGCGATAGCCGACAGATCCCGGGCTCGGCCCTGGGAGACGACGAAGTTCACCAGCGACACCGAGAGCTTGGAGGCGCGGCCTCCGAGCAGCTCGTCGACGATCCCCTGTTTTCTATCGACAGGGATTCGGGGATCGGTCATGGCGTCGCGCAACGGCTCAGAGCTGTCGAACGCCTGCGCGATGCGGTTCAGCTCGTCGCCGACGCGGTCGAGTTCGCCTTCAGCTTTGGCGATCTCGAGGACCGCAGTGGCGTAGCCGTCGATGCGGACGTCACCGGATTCCATGGCTACTGCCCCAGCTCGTCGATGAACTGGTCGACCAACGCCTGCGAGGCACTGCGATCGAGGGAGCTGCCCACGACCTTCTCAGCCACATCGAGCGACAGACCAGCGACCTCAGAGCGCAAAGCTGTTTGAGCCCGGTCGCGCTCTCCGGCGATGTCGGCCTGGGCCTTGGACCTGATCTCGGCGGCGTCGGCTTCTGCCTTGGCGATGATGTCCGTCTTCATCGAATCGGCGGACTCCCTGGCATCGTCGACGATGCGAGAGGCCTCGGTCCGAGCGTCGGCCAGCTGTTGCTTGTAGTCGTCGAGCAGCGACTGGGCCTCAGCCTTGGCGGCTTCGGCGGCCTCCAGGTCGCCCTTCACCGCGCTACGCCGATTCTCCAACATCTCGTTGAGCGCCGGACCGGCGAACTTCCAGATGAAGAAGAAGATGATGGCGAAGGCGATGATCCCGGCGATGAGCTCCTTGATGTCAGGGAGCAGCAGGTCGGTGCCCGACGGCTCCTCTTCGGCGGCAAGCAGCAGCGTTGTGAGGAGTGTGTACATCGGCGCCCTCCTATGCCAGGAAGAAGAGCACGAAGCCGATCAGCGCCAGTGCCTCGGTGAAGGCGATACCCAGGAACATCGTCGTCCTGACCATGCCTGCGGCTTCGGGCTGACGTGCCATTGCCTGGACTGCGTTGCCGGCAACGATGCCGATGCCGACACCAGGGCCGATTGCGGCGAGGCCGTAACCGACCAACGCCAATGCGCCGCCAATGTCACCGGAGAGCCCGGTGGCTTCGGCCTCCTGCGCGAGGATCTGCGCTACGGCGAGAACTTGATCCATGCTGTGTTTTCCTTTCTCTTCCCTGTCGGAAACGTGTCTTGTGAACTAGTGCTCGGGATGGACTGATGTCTGGACGTAGACGGCTGAGAGCAAAGTGAAGATGTAGGCCTGGAGCATCGCGACGATGATCTCGAACACGAAGATGCCGAGACCAAGCGCAAACCAGCCGACCCCGATCGGGATCTTGGCGATGCCCCCCTGGGCGCTGATGAACACCCAGCCCGACACCAGCAGCAGTGAAAGCATCACGTGCCCGGCGACGAGGTTGGCAAAAAGCCGGACTGCCAACGAGAAGGGCCGCACCAGGAAGGTCGACACGAACTCGATGGGGGTCACCAACAGGTACAGCGGCTTGGGCACGCCCGGCGGGAACAACGACTCCTTGAGGTAGCCAAAGCCCTGTTCCTTGAACCCGGAGACAACGAAGATCACCCAGGTCAGCAGCGCCAGGAATAGGGGAATGGCAATGCGTGAGGTGATCGGGAAGTTGATGAACGGGGTGACCTCGAACAGGTTGCCGACGAGTACAAACATGAACACCGACAAGAGCCATGGGTAGTACTTGAGGCCGTGCTCCGGGCCGATGATGCCGATGGCGATCTCGTCTCGAACGAACGACACCAGAGTCTCGACGAAGGCACCGAATTTGGTCGGCACGAGACGGTTCTTCTGGCGGACGATGCCGAAATACAGCAGTGCGATCACGATGATGGCTGCCAGCGCGATCAAGAGAATCGTCCGGTTCACTCCCCCGACAAACGGCAGCTCGAAGAGCTCGTTGACCGTCTCGGGGACACAGATGATCTCGTTTTCGGCGTCACACTCGCCGATGGCCAGGATCAGTTGCTGCTCCACTCCAACTCCTTTTCAGCGCCTTTGGACACCGCGACGGTCTCCCACGTCAACAGCACCAGGTACCCGACAAGTGCCGAGATCGCCATGGCCGGCTGATCCACCCCGGTGGTCGCGGCGACGAGCAACATCGACCCCGCGATCAACCCTAGCCGCATCAAGAATCCGACCAAGGCGGCGTCATGATAC
>JABDMN010000261.1 GCA_013001485.1 Acidimicrobiia bacterium | reverse complement strand
TCGAAGCGGAAGAAGACGTCTGAGCCGTAGACGGCGTCGGGGCCAGGTGCGGTATCGGCGTCGACGAACGCGCCACCCTCAACCTTGACGAGCTTCTCGAGGTCTATCGACATCGCAGGGAGGGGATCGGAGCCCGGAAGCGGGATCAGTACAGATGAGTCGGAACAGCTCTTGTCGTACTCACCGCCGTTGTACTTGTCGATCGAATAGCTGATGACCGGTGATGGGTCGATGCCGAAAACCGGGGCGCCCTTGTCTCCCCATCCGTTCTCGGTCGGGTCGGTCCTGTCGAGATTGAAGTCGTCCGAGCACGAAACGTGGACGTTCTCGGACAGACCGAGGTCGGCCTCGTTCTTGTCGCCTGTGTAGCCGTCGCCGTCCGAGCGATTGGAGCCGGAGATGATCGTGCCGTCGGCGAACTCGAAGGTGTACTCGGACCAGTCCTCGCTCGACCAGTCGGTCGTCGCGGTCTCGGCCAAGAGGGTGAGCGTGTCGCCACAGCTCTTGTCGACCGCGCCGTCCTTGTACTTCTCGATGAGGTAGCTCTGAACGCGCCACTCGGTGTCGACGCCCTCGACGGGGCCGTCCTTGTCGCCCCACCCGTTCGGGTAGTCATCGGAGCACGACACGTGGACGTCCATGCCGGTGCCGGGAACCGTTGAACCGCCGGCGGAAGGCAGGAAGCCGACGTTCGATTCGCTGGTACCGGAGAGGACGGACGTGGTGCCGTCGGTGTGCAGGAAGGTGAAGGTGAAGGCGTAGCCATCGGAGATCGTGGGCGCGGTCTCGGTGGCCGGGGTACCCGACGCGGTGGCACCGTCACTGGTCGCAACGACCGTGGTGTCGGTGGTGCCGGTCGAGTCGCCGCCTGAGGCGGCTTCGGCTTCGGGTGTCGGTGACTCTGTCTCTGTTGTGGTGGCGCCCTCGTTCCCGAACGCGGAGCCGTTGGCGATCACCGGTCCCGCCGCGATAGACGCGACGAGGGCGACTGCCCAGACGATGGTCAGCTTGCGACGAACAGCCGCAGAGCGTGTTACCGACATTGTGTATGCCTTCCTGTTTCTTAGGTCAGTGCGGCGCCCAGTCCGCACCGGCTGCTGAAGCAGCCCTGAAACAGTACCGCCACTCTGAGCAACCAACAAGGCACGGAGGGTGGTTTGAGGAGGTCATTCTCATCGAGACCCCGAGGACTAGTTCGCGGCCCCCACCATTCCCTGTCTTGCAGTTCGCCCAAACGAGACGTCCTGTCTTGAGGGTTTGTACCACGAACTGTGGCTCCGGCCGATGGGCCGGTCGCACCATTTTTGGAACGGTCGCCCCCTCACTCCCCTGATTCTGCCGCCACGGACAGCGGTTGTCGACCGGTGCCGAGGGTGTTCGATCCGAATACCCAAGGAAGCGGACCATTGTGGGTCGGGTCCAGGCCAGGACGGACCACCAAGTGGAGGTCGAGGGTTCGACCCTCGACCGGAGGTTGAGGGCAGCCGTATCAGCTCCGGATCAGGCGGACTGCTCCTGGGGAGGCTCGGCTCCGAGGTCCTGGATGGGAACGAGGGTTGGGTTGACGCGCTCCCGGACGACCTCGCCGTCGATGACGACGCGAGCCACGTCGCTTCTCGAGGGAAGCTCGTACATGGTGTTGAGCAACACCTCTTCCATGATGGCTCGCAACCCGCGAGCTCCGGTCCCCCGCTTGAGCGCTTGCTCGGCGATCGCCTCGAGGGCGTCCTCGGTGACGGCCAGCTCGACGCCGTCCATTTCGAAGAACTTGGCGTACTGCTTGGACAGCGCGTTCTTGGGCTCGGTGAGCACTCTCACCAGAGCTTCCTCATCGAGATCGTCGACGGTGGCGACCACGGGGAGGCGACCGATGAACTCGGGGATGAGGCCATAGGAGATGAGGTCCTCGGGCATGACCTTCGCGAGCACCTCTCCGGGACGGCCTTGCTCCGCCGACCGGACGTCAGCTCCGAACCCGATCGAGTTGCCACCGACCCGCTTGCCGATGACATCTTCGAGACCTGCGAAGGCTCCGCCACAGATGAACAGCATGTTCGTGGTGTCGATCTGGAGGAACTCCTGGTGCGGATGCTTGCGGCCTCCCTGCGGCGGGACCGAGGCGGTGGTGCCCTCGAGGATCTTGAGCAGAGCCTGCTGAACGCCTTCGCCGGAAACGTCGCGCGTGATCGACGGGTTCTCCGCCTTACGAGCGACCTTGTCGATCTCGTCGATGTAGATGATGCCCTGCTCGGCGCGCTTCACGTCGTAGTCGGCCGCCTGGATCAGTTTGAGGAGAATGTTCTCCACGTCCTCACCGACGTAGCCGGCTTCGGTGAGCGCGGTGGCATCGGCGATGGCGAAGGGGACGTTGAGGAGGCGGGCGAGAGTCTGGGCCATGAGCGTCTTGCCGACACCGGTCGGCCCGACCATCAGGATGTTCGACTTTTGCAGCTCGACGTCGTCCGGCTTGGCGCGCTGTCCGGCGCGCACCCGCTTGTAGTGGTTGTACACCGCCACCGAGAGAACCTTCTTGGCTCGCTCCTGGCCGACGACGTAGCTGTCGAGGAAGTCGTAGATCTCGTGCGGCTTGGGGAGCTCGCCAACCGTCACGTCCTCGTGCTCGGCCAGCTCCTCATCGATGATCTCATTGCACAGCTCGATGCATTCGTCACAGATGTAGACGCCGGGTCCGGCGATGAGCTTCTTGACCTGCTTCTGGGATTTCCCGCAGAAGCTGCACTTCAGAAGATCTGATCCCTCGTACTTCGCCATGATCGGTTACCCGGACACGGCCTCGAGCTTGCGACCGGACAGCACAGCGTCGATGACGCCGTATTCCAATGCCTCGTCGGCACCCATCCAGAAGTCGCGCTCGCTGTCCGACTGAACGGTCTCGAGCGACTGCTTGGTGTGACGGGCGAGGATCTCATTGATCTGCTCGCGCGTCTTGAGGATCTCCTTGGCGTGGATCTCGATGTCAGTCGCCTGACCGCCGAGGCCGGAGATGTGTGGCTGGTGGACCATGATCCGCGAGTGCGGCAGGGCGAACCGTTTCCCTTCGGTTCCCCCGGCGAGCAGGACCGCGGCTGCCGAGGCGGCGAGGCCCATGCAGTACGTGGCGACATCCGGCTTGATGAAGTTCATCGTGTCGTAGATGGCCATCAACGCCGTGGTCGACCCACCAGGCGAGTTGATGTAGATGTTGATGTCCTTGTCAGGGTCCTCGCCCTCGAGATGAAGGAGCTGGGCCATGATCACATTGGCAACCCCGTCGTCGATAGGCGTGCCAAGGAACACGATGCGGTCCTTGAGGAGGCGGCTGTAGATGTCGAACGCCCGCTCACCGCGCGTGGTCTGCTCGACCACCGTTGGCACCAAGTAGCTCATTCCTCTTCCTCTCCCTCCGGGTTTGACCCGGACTCGTCGGCTGCGGTTGCGTCGGAGGGGGCGCCTCCGTCGTCTTCATTGTCGTCGGGAAGTGACAGATCGACGGGATTCCCGTCGGCGTCGACCGCTGTGACCTTATCGAGGATCACATCGACCGCTCTGTCACGGAGGATATCACTCGCCAGGGACACAACTTCCCCGCTCTCCTCCATGCGCTTGCGCACCTCGTCGACCTCGATGCCGGCGCCACGGGCAATGACGTCCATGGCATCGTCGAGGTCGGAATCGGCGATCTCGAGCTCGTGGTCGCGAATGACGCCGTCGACAAGCATTCTCATCTTGAGAGCGTGGGCGGCGCCGACGCGGAGGCCGTCGACGAACTCCTGCTCGTTCTGTCCAGTGAGCTGCAGGTAGTTGGACATGTCCACGCCCTGCTGTTCCAACTGGTGGGCCAGGTTGTGGATCCGGGCCTCCATCTCTGCCTCGACGATGGCATCGGGCAGTTCGACCTCGAGGTCGTCGACGATTTCGGTCAACGCCTGCTCGCGGAACTGGCGCCGTGCGCCGAGCACGGCCATCTGGTCGAGGTCGCGCTCGATGGCGTCGCGCAGCTCGGACTCGGTGTCGAACTCCGTCACCGAAGACACCCATTCGTCGTCGACCTCAGGGAGCTTGCGTGCCTTGACGCCTTTCACCAGGACCTTGAGCTCGGCAGGGCCGGCGTGATCGCCGAAGCCCTCCGGCAAAGTCGTCGCCGTGTCGCGGATGTCGCCCGCTGACGCGCCACCCAGGACCTCGTCGAGGCCGGGGAGGAACGATGCCGACCCGATCTCGTACAGCAGGTCGTTGGCGGTGGCGTCCTCGACCGGCTGACCGTTGCGGGTCGCCGACAGGTTGATCATCACGAAGTCGCCCTTGTCTCCAGGACGCTCTACGTCCTCGAGCTCGGCGTACTGGGAGCGAAGCCGATCGAGCTGCTCGTCGACCTGCTCGACTCCCGCGGAGGCAATCTCGACCTCGATGGAACGGTCGGCGAAGTCGGGGACCGCGTCGAGCTCCGGCCACAGCGTGACTCTCACTTCCACCTCGACACCGCCGTCGATGTCGCGAACCTCCTCGAGCCTCGGTGAGGTGGCGGGCACGATCTCGTGCTCCCGCAGGGCATCGGTCACAGCGCCAGGCAAGGCCTCATCGATGGCCTCCGAGCGCAATGCGTCGGCCCCGACCATCTTCTCGACGATGGCCACAGGAGCCTTGCCTGGGCGAAACCCCTTGATGTTCATCGACTGCGACAGCTTCGCTGCAGCGGCGGACTTGGCCGATGCCAGGTCGGCCTCAGGGATCTGGACAGTGACAAGCCGTTCGTAAGGCCCGGCATCGGTCACAACAGTTTCCACGGAACTCCTCTCGGGCACGGCTCGCGAGGAGGCGTGACAGACTTTGCATCGTTTGATTGGGGTGGCCGACGGGATTTGAACCCGCGGCCTCCGGGATCACAACCCGGCGCTCTAACCAGACTGAGCTACGGCCACCATGAACGACGGGACCCGGGCCCAATGGACCCAGGCGGTACCCCCGGGAGGATTCGAACCTCCGGCCAAGAGCTTAGAAGGCTCCTGCTCTGTCCACTGAGCTACGGGGGCTCACCCGTCGTCGAGCGGATGACGGGGATCGAACCCGCATAACCAGCTTGGAAGGCTGGGGCTCTGCCATTGAGCTACATCCGCGAACGGCAGAGAGGATAAACGTGTGGCAACCAGCTACCAGCTGCCGGTCGCCAGCCGCCGGTAGCCGGAAGCCGGAAGCCGGCAGCCGTTTGTCGGGCTGGCCGGATTTGAACCGGCGACCCCCTGCTCCCAAAGCTGGTGCGCTGCCAAACTGCGCCACAGCCCGTCGGCCGCATGTTATCGCCCACCAGACGCGTTGAAGCGGCCCCGTGAGGGGCCGCTTCAAACAGCGCTTGCCGGCGGAAGGGAAACCGGTGCGCTAGTTGCCCGGAGGCAAGATCACTGCGTCGATGACGTGGATCACGCCGTTGGACGCCATGACATCGGTAGCGATGACGTTGGCTGCATCGACCATGACGGTCTCGCCGTCGATGGTGATGGTGATGTCCGAACCCTGCACCGTGGTGGCGGAGTCGAGGCCAACTACATCGGCGGCCTTCACCTCACCAGCGACCACGTGATACAGCAAGATGTCGGTCAGAGCAGGGATGTCCTCGAGAAGAGCTGCGACTGTCCCCTCGGGGAGAGCTGCGAACGCCTCGTCGGTCGGGGCGAAGACGGTGAACGGACCGTCGCCCGTGAGTGTGTCGACCAGACCGGCGGCCTGCACTGCGGCCACCAAGGTTTCGAAGGTCCCGGCGCCCACGGCAACGTCGACGATCGTGCCGACTGCCTCATCGCCCATGTCGTCGTCCATCGCGTCTTCCTCACCGAAGCCCGGCGGGAGCAACACAGCATCGATGACGTGGATCACGCCGTTCGAAGCGACGATGTCGGTCTGGATGACGTTGGACGCATTCAGCATCACGCCGTCCATGACGTCGATGGTGATGTCGGCGCCGGCCAGGGTGGTCGCAGTCGCCAGGTTCACGACATCGGCGGCACGGACGTCACCGGACACGACGTGATAGAGCAGCACCTCGGTGAGGGCATCGGTGTCTGCGAGCAGACCCTCGAGAGCACCCTCGGGAAGCGCCGCAAAGGCGTCATCGGTGGGGGCGAACACGGTGAACGGACCTTCGCCAGACAAGGTGTCGGCGAGGCCGGCCGCAGTAACGGCGGTCACCAGCGTGTCGAACGAACCAGCGGCAACAGCAATGTCGACGATGGTGCCCGGATCGGCCGGAGCCTCGGTCGTGGTGGTCGTCGCCTGGGTAGCGGCAACGGTCGTGTTGGTTGCTTCGTCGTCGTCGCCGCCACACGCAGCAGCGACGAGCGCGACGGCCAGTGTGAGCAGGGCGATCTTCTTGGTGAGTCTCATGTTCAGAGTTCCTCCTGTGGAACGTATTTAGTAGTAATACGAACCACGACGGATCCCGGATGACAGAAACCTTGAGACCGCGACCGGCCAGGGCAGCTGGGACCCCATCGAGTCGGCAGCGGCGTAGCCTCCTTCTCGCTATGGATCGCAAGGAAGCCATTCGTCGATACAGGGAGAAACCTCGACCAGCGGGGGTCTTCCGGGTGCTGCACAAGTCCAGCGGTCGGGTTCTCGTCGGTGCCAGCCCTGATGCACCCGCACGTCTCAGTCGGATCCAGGCCCAGTTGGAGATGAGCAGTCATCCCAACAAGGCTTTGCAGCACGACTGGGATGCCGACGGCCGCGAAGGATTCGAGCTCGAGGTTCTCGATGTCCTCCCACCGCCGAAGGAACCCGACACCGACCTCTCGGACGACCTGGAGACGCTCCTCCACCTCTGGACCGAAAAGCTCGATATCGATTCAGGCGTGTCCTACTGACCTACAGCCCACAGATTCCGGAGAAGAGAACCCCGCCGATCCCGGCTCTCCATCTCGGCTCGGGTGGCCACAGGCCGAATGTCGTCGTCTAACCTCACGGCGGGTCGCTAGCTCAACTGGCAGAGCATCGGACTCTTAATCCGCAGGTTCCGGGTTCGAGTCCCGGGCGACCCACCATTCCCCGGCGTTGCCGGGGCCCGCGGGTGTAGCCGAATTGGCATAGGCGCCAGACTTAGGATCTGGTGGGCTTCGGCCCAATGTGGGTTCGAGTCCCACCGCCCGCACTCCTCACATCGGATGCATGAGCGATCCACCAGTCGCAGGATCGAACAGGTGGATCGTCTGGGGATTGATCACCAGAGCTACGTCGCCCTGAGCCTGCGTTGGCGACTCGACCCGCAGGATGCGATCGCCAACAGCCACGTGGATCAGATAGTGATCACCCATGAATTCGACATGATCGACCACGCCCGAGATTCCGTCGTCTCCCAAAGCCACGGTGTCTGGCCGCAGTCCCACGACTACTCGCGCGAAGTCCACGAGTCCGGGCCACCAACACTGGACCGATCCGTCGCCAAGGAGCACGCGGTCACCTGACACGTGCGCCTCGATCAGATCCATCCCCGCAATGAAGTCCGCAACGAACATGGTGGGCGGGCGACCGTACAGCTCGGCTGGTGTGCCCTCCGCGACGACAGCTCCAGCGTCAAGGACCGCCATGCGGTCGGCGATGGCCAACGCCTCGTTCGTGTCGTTGGTGACCCAAATCGCGGCGATGCTGTATCCCTGCTGCAAGGTACGGAACTCTCGGCGAACGAGCCCGCGGTGGGCGGTATCGAGGCGCGACAGCGGCTCGTCGAACAGGTATAGGTCCGGGCGGCTCACCAGCGCCTTGGCGGTCTGAACCGCTTGCTGGTGTCCGGCCGAGAGCTGGGCGGGATTCCAGTCCAGCAGCGACCTAAGACCCAGCGCTCCGGCTTCGACCTCCACTCGCTTGTTGAGCTCAGCCTTCGGCGTTCCTCGTAGCTCGAGGGGGAAGGCGATGGTTCGCCGGACATCTCGCTTCGGATAGATCACCCGATCCTGGAACACCATGGCGATGTTGCGATCCCGGGCCTCTGCCATCGTGACGTCGA
>JABDMN010000070.1 GCA_013001485.1 Acidimicrobiia bacterium | reverse complement strand
ACCTTCCACAGTGATGTCGTCGGGGGGTATCTGATCTATCGGGGGGAGACGGTCTTCGTCGATGATCGGGCCGAACTGTACGGGGCAGAGTTCTTCCGATTGTTTCGGGATGCCCGAGACGCCAAGCCGGGTTGGGAGGAGCTCTTCTCCGAGTACTCCATCACCACTGCGCTCCTCGCGGTTGACGATGAGCTCGCCGACGTGCTGGATATGGAGGGTTGGCGGACTCTCTATCGCGATGACTCGTTCGTGGTGTTCGAAACGACCGATTTGCCATGAGAAAGAGGCACGCCGTGCGGCGTGCCTCTTTCGTTTGCGTGCGCGTTATGCGTACTACTCGATGGCGCTGGCGACCTCGTTGAGGTTCTCCGAGACGTTTGTCCCAAGAACCCGGACGGCCACCAGTGCGACTACTGCAATCAGAGCCACAAGCAGGCCGTACTCGACAAGGCTGGCGCCCCGCTCTTCGTCGGCCCACCAGTTCTGAAGTTCGACCCACATGCGAGTCATGGTTGCTACCTCCTAGGCAGGATGATCCACTGCGAAAACTGTTCGCTGGGAGAGACGATACGGTGAGTGGGCGAGGCTGACAATGGGTCGCTCGCACCATTTGCCCACAGGTCAATCTGGAGGGGATTGGCGCCTGAATCCAAGCCGGATCGCCTCCACGGCTGCCTGAGCGCGATCGGTGATCCCGAGCTTGTCGTAGATGCTGGCGAGGTGGTTCTTCACCGTCTTTTGTGAGATGAACATCTGCTCAGCGAGGTCCTCGGAAGACGAGATTCCCGCAGCCAGCAGACCAAGGAGCTCACGCTCGCGGGCCGTCAGCTGCTCGGCGTGCTCGTCGAGAACTGCCTCCCGGTGACGGTCCAACACGGCCTGGTCGCCCTCCATGAAGACCTCTCCGCCCGCCGCTGCACGTACCGCAGCTGCCAGGTCGGGAAGAGGCGCCGATTTGGACAGGAACCCGACAGCGCCTGCGGCCGCGGCTCGAGCCCGCTCGTCGCTGCCGGTGTGCATCGTCACGATGACAGACGGTATCGGGGTTGGGAGCTTCCGCAGCGCCTGGATGCCCGACACCATCGGCATTTCGATGTCCACGAGGAGTACGTCAGGAGTTACATGCTCGAGCGCCTCGAGCAACTGCCGACCGTTCTCGGCGGTAGCGATCACTTCGATGTCGGGGAGACCGTCGAGAGCCTCAGCAAGGCCGTCGAGCAGCATGCGGTGGTCGTCAGCGATCACGACACGGATCATGAGGGCCCCCAGTGCACGCTGACGGTCGTCCCACGGCCGGATGTGCTTTCAACGACGACCTCACCGTCGATCTTGGTGGCCCGCTCCTTCATGCCGACGAGGCCGTAATGGCCTTCAGCGATTGCGGTCGGGTCGAAGCCTGAGCCGTTGTCCACGATTGCGATCTTCCCATGATCCCAGTCCACCAGACCGGACACACTGATCGTGTCGGCTGCGGCGTGGTCAAGAGCGTTGCGCAGCGCTTCTCTGAGGATCGCCTGCAGCTGGAATGACACGGCCGGGCGTGGCGGCCGCCGCTCGTCGATGTCGACGAGGATGGCGGGTCCCTCGGCACCGGCTTCGGCCGCCAACCGGGTTGCATGCTCGACGATGCTGGGCGAGTCCTCGTGGCGGAGGTCGGACACCTTCGCCCTGATGTCCTCGACAAGACGGGTCGCTGAGGACCGCAACGTCTCGAGGTGATGGCTGAGGCGGGGCGTGGGCTCATGCTGGTGAATGGCCATGTCGATTCCGAGGCCCAACGTCGCCACAGAAGGCCCGAGATGATCGTGAAGCTCCCGCGCCAGTCGTACCCGTTCCTCGCGCACAGCGCGGTGCGCGATCTCTTTGAGGAGACGGATGTTCTCGAATGCCAGAGCCACAGGTCGCAGTGCGTCGGCGACGATTTCCCGATCGAACGGGTCGTCGGGCCAGAGGTACAGATCGCCGACTGTGACCCCACCGACGGACATGGCGAAGTGCTCGGCTTCGTCGTCCCGTCCCTGAACGCCTCTCCGGGCAACGGTCAAGGAGGACCCGTCGCGCTCCACCGTGACACGGCCACCTCTGAACGGAGCGAGAAGCGACAGATCACGCAACGCTGCCTCGCCAACCGTCACCGGGTTGAGATCTGAGGTGTCGGCAAGGTCCTGCAGGCTCTCGAGGAGACCATTGGCGGCTGAGAGCCGTTCCATACGTCGGGCCGTCAGGGCCGTGGCTTCCTGCAAGGACTCGGTGAGGGCACGCTGCTCCACCAACAAGCGACGGGCCTGGGCGAACGTCACTGCAATGAGGAGGTAGAAGGCCACCGCCTGCAGGAACTCGCCGCTTATGAGGTCCTGGTCCTCGAACCCTGCAGTGATGGCGAGACCGATCGACGCCAGGAGAGCTGTCTCGAGCCCGATTCGGGCCCCGAAGAACACGGCTGCGAAGAACACGGGTGCGGCGAGGAACAGGAGGTAGGGGCTCGTCACGCTGCCGGTCAGTCCGACGGCGATCACTCCCGCCAGAACGCCGGCGATGGCAAGGATTTCCCCAAGCGGTCGACCGGCCCGGAGACGGCGGGGCATGACCTGCATGACTACGACATATCCGCCAGCGATCAGAGCAGCGCCCGTGACCCGGCTGGTGGAGTCGAGCTGCGACGCCGACAGCAGCAGCCCGATGGCAAGTGCCCCCCAGTGGAGCACTGTGAGGGTCCAGTCGAAGCGAAGTTCCCACTGGCTGTTTCGCATCGGCGGAAGGGTACAGTCGCCCCGCCATGAATCCCGCACTTCGCATCGTCGTCGCAGGTGGCATCGGCTCGGGCAAGAGCACCGTGGGCCGGTTGCTGTCCGAACGCGGCGTGTACGTCATCGATGCCGACGCCGTGGGTCACGGGGTGTTGAACGACCCAGCCGTCGTCGAGGAAGTGATGCGGTGGTGGCCTGGCGCAGTGTCCGGCGGAGTTGTGGACAGGGCACGCCTGGGGGCAAAGGTGTTCGCTGACCCGGACGATCTGCGCCGGCTGGAGGCAATTACTCACCCGGCTATCAAGTCCCGGATCCGGGAGCTGGCGGCCGCTCACGGTTCTGCGCCAGTGGCCGTGGAGCTTCCGTTGATGCCGGAGTGGCTTGGTCCCGGTTGGATGGTTTGGGTTGTAGATGCCGCCGAGGACACCCGAGTCGCCCGCATCGTGGGTCGCGGCGGGACGCCGACCGATGCTGCGGCTCGCATGGCAGCGCAGCCGACGCGGGAC
>JABDMN010000219.1 GCA_013001485.1 Acidimicrobiia bacterium | reverse complement strand
GGGGGCGACACTTTCGACAGTATCTCCAGGGGCTTTAGGTTCGTTAGGTATTTCTGCGAGAGCGGGTGGATCACAAACGCAAAGCGATTGATCTGTTTCTTCCCCTCGATCGGATAGAGGATCCTCGGCTTGAGATCCAAATCGGTAAATATCTCCAAGTAGTCGTCGTGCGCAATCTCCTCCGCAGGCTTGCCGAGGGCCGCCAGGATCATGGCCTCGATGAGATTCAGGCCCACCGTCTGCTCGAACAGCTGGATGCTGCAGTCGATCACGACCCGCACCCCCCGTTCTTTCAGAGCCTCCTGCCGGTCGGGTGAAATCGTCGAGGTCAGCACGACCTTCCCGTCCAGCTCCTCCGGGCCATATCGCTCCAGCTGGTGGTACGACGCGACGATGACATCCGCATCGCGCACCGCTTTCTTCAGCAGCGCTTTGTTGAGCAGCTTCGCGGGCGCCAACGACGGCAGCAACCGCCCTTCGGGATCGAATCGCCGCACCGGGTCGCTGCCCGCCGCATACCGTTCTAGGGCTTTCAGGGAATGCAGGAGGCCCGGGGCGCCGAACTGGAGAACCGGATCGGCAAAGGAGAGGTTCTCGGTGAATTCCGCCATGACGGACGCCAAGCGGTAGTCGGTCGTGCCCGACAGGAACAACACCTTTGCGTTGTTGAAGAAATTGCCGAGCTCGTGCTGGGCCGAACGCAACGACCACTCCTGTACGATCCTCCGCAGTCGCGCGCCGGTACTCACCAGGGTGTCGCCCGCCAGCTTTTCGAGCTTCCCGGTATCGCGCTGATGAAAATAATGGGTTCCGACCCAGTAGTGGTCGTGCACCAAACCGAGCCCGATGGCATCGGCCTCGTCCCGCCACTCCGCGACGAGCTTCTTGGCCGCCTTGAAATCGTTGTCGGTGCCGATGCGCACGACTTCGAAATCGTGGCCGAGGAAGTTGGTGCTGAAGTTACAGTCGAGACTGAAGGGACCCAGGCTGATACTGGCGACTTTTTTCATAGCTGCTCTTCCGGCGCTGTGAGGGGGCTGCCCACCACGAGGGCAACGACGCGGTCGATCTGCGTCGGACAGAAACGCTATCACGCGGAACGCAGACACCGAAGGCCCATTTTCCGGCCGCGCTCACTGGGAAAACGCTCCCCGAGCCCCTCCCCACGCAGCCGTCATCGACGTCGACTTGCCAATGCAAACGTCGGGTGAGAATCTTTCGTATGCGCTTTTTCTTGTGCTTGATGGCGGCTCTCTCAGTCTCGGCCTCTAGCTGGGGTTGCGGGCCTACCAGTGACGATGGTGGTTCCGCTGGCTTGGGTGGCGACGGTGGCGCAGGTGGCTTGGGTGGCGACGGTGGCGCCGGCGGCTTGGGCGGCGACGGTGGTGCAGGCGGCCTGGGTGGCGACGGTGGCGCAGGTGGCTTGGGTGGCGACGGTGGCGCAGGCGGGATTGGCGGAATGGGCGGATCCGGTGGCGCGATGGAGCCCGCCCTCTCCGGGAGCTTCGATTTCACGGACGCCTCGATGAGCGCCGACGGCGTCGTCCACTTTTACGTCCAGTCCCAGCACCGCGTCGAACGGCTGGACCTCGCCGCGCGACGATGGTTGGCGCCGCTTCAGGGGAGCAGCACGACCACGGCATTTGCGGTCAGCCCAGACGGGGCCTCGGCGTACCTGAGTTACCTCGGCGGCCGGATAGACGAGTTCGACACCGCGACAGGACAGGGGGCCTTCTTCTCTGCGACTCCGGAAACCGCGTCCACCATCCACGTCGTTGGGCCCTACCTGTTCACCATCGACTCCTCGGGCGCCTGGGATTCGCACTCCCTCTACGACCGAGCCACCGGGGCGCGGCTCTTCAGCGATGAATGGCGAGATGCCTCGCGCAGCATGGTCTACGCCTCGAGCAGGGAGCGTTTACTTTTTCTCGACAGCGGCTCGTCGCCCACCGATATCAACTACGTCGACATCGATACGAGCACCGCAACACTGTCGTCAGAGGTCGACTCGCCGTACCATGGCAGCTACTCGCTACCCAACCCCATACGGCTCACACCGGATGAGCAGTTTGTCGTGGTTGGAAATGGGAACTACTTCACAGTCGAGACACTCGAGTACGATCGCAGCTTCGGCCTGCCTCATGATGACCTCGTTTTTCACGGTAGCGACCTCTATCTGCTCGACTCGATCGGCCAGCTTGCGCAGATCCGCGTCCTAGACTCGGGCTTCAACATCCTTCACGCGGAGTTTGTCCCGGGAGAGGCGCGACGACTGTTCGAGTACGACGACTCGCTCGTTGTCATCACGGCGACCGGAACCGCCATCGAAGTGCGCTTCCTGTCGCTGCCTCTCGACTAACAGGCCTACTTCGTCGGGTCTTCGAGTCCGAAAAGGCCTTGCTCAATCCAGCCGGCGAGCACCGCCTTGAAAAGCGCAGGCGACACGTCGAGCGGCGGTCCGGTCATCGAACGCTGCACTGCATCGAGGCACGCATCGTTTGCCGTCACGGCGTGGGTGCCACTCGCGGCAAGCTCCTGTCGAACGACGCCGAGCGCCCGCCGAATCTGAGGAAGTCGACCCTGCATCACGTACGCCGCGTGATCGACGTCGACGACGGCTTTGCC
>JABDMN010000194.1 GCA_013001485.1 Acidimicrobiia bacterium | reverse complement strand
CCGGGAACGCGGCCAGCTGTCCACGGTAAGTTTCAACAGAGGAATCGAGCCCCTCGCGCCCGAGGAGCTCGCGCAGCCCCCGCATCCACCGCTCGAGCGTCTCGAGGTCCTTCGCGTTGTCCAGCTGACCCGAGAACGGTGGCCGGCGGAGGCGCTCCGCGAGCTCAATCCCCACTCGGAACCGATCCCAGGGAGTGAACGCCAGCTGCTCCATCACACGACGTGGCTCCGGAACCGCCTCGAGATTGGCCGCTCCGGCCGCACCCACCGCCTCGAGCAACGGAGCGAGCAACTCCCGGGCGACCAGATACGCGCCGCTGAAGGTGAAGTGGACGTGCTCGTAAAACAGCTCGTCACCCGGAACGCCCCCGTCCGAAGCCGCAGCGAACGCACCGGCCAGATCCACCATCCTGACTCCGGCCGCCGCCCGTTCCGCCGCGACCTCGCGGATGATGTGGTTGATCCTGGAGTCGGCGCGAAACCGCAGGGCATCGAGATCACGGGCAAGATGGTAGTAGCCGACGGCGGACTGACGGCCGAGCTCGCCGTGGGTGACGGCGAGTCGATACATCAGCTCCGCGTGCCGGTCGTCGATTGTCGCGGCCTCGGCCCACGCCGCCACGGCGTCGTCCGGTCGGCCCTCATCGGCGGCTCGAACGCCCCGCTCGAACGCGCGCTGCCACGAATGGCGGTCCCGCTCCCCGAGGTCCGGTCGGTGGCGCGAGGCGAACGGAGCACAGTCCTTCAGGTTCACCGGCACCGTGGCGAGGAGCGCCTCCCCTTCGCCGGTGGTCGCTGCATCGACGATCGCTTCCAGATTGCTCCGGAAGGCCTCGTAGGTGCGCTCGAGCTCGGGAGCATCGGCGGCGATCTCGCGGTCCAGGAGAGACTCCATGCCGAGCCACTCGGCGGCTTCCGAACCGGCAGGAGTCGCGACGGCACGCACCGCTCGCGCCGCGAACTGCACCATCCGCAGGCGCGCAAGCCGCTGGCGGAGCTGCACAAGCCCGGGATGATCTGCCAGCGGTCCGCGCTCGGTGGCAGGGCCGTACGGTCCAACCACCTCGTTATTGCCCATCAGCACCACGGTCATGTCGGGTCTGAGCCTCGGCACCGCGTCGCGCACAAGGTCGCGGATCACCCACGAGTTGATGGCGGTCATTCCGAGATTCACCACCTCGACGTCCCGGTCCGGCAGCACCGCACGGAGCATTCGGTCCAGGATGCGACTCGGCGAGTACGACGGATCTGGATCACCCTGGACCGCCGAGCCACCGACCACAAGGACGCGCACCGAGCGCGCGCTTCGCTCCACCGGCACCGCGAACGGGGTCGCCTCTCGGGCCGCCACTGGACCAAACCAGACCGTGGTCGCCCACGGGTTGGCAATCCACACCTGTTCGCCATCCACCTCAGATCGCAGGAGGGCGCCGGTGGGTTGACCGACGCCCGCCACCCGTAGGAGCCCCTCCACGCCCGCCAGCACGAGCATCGGTACCAGCACGACCGCTGCCAGCCGGAACACGATCCGGCGGCCTCGGGACGGGTGCGGCGCTTCTGATGTCATGCCCGTGTTGGTCTGGTTCACACCTGGATCGGGATCGGCGCAGGAACAGGTGCCAGTCGAATGGAGAGGCGAATGGAGAGGGCCTGCCGCCGGCGCGACTCCGCTTTTCCCTCGACGTGGAACAGCATCACCCGGTGGTAGGCGTCGTCACGCTCTCTCTTGAGCTCCCGATAGCTCGCCCCGACGTCCAGGAATGGAATCTCAGGCGAGTCATCGTCCGCGAGACTGGATGAACGCTTGGTCGTCACCGCAGCGGCCCCCCGGCGTGCTCGTGGCTGCAACGACTCCGCTCCCGGGCTTGGAGACCACATGAACGGACCCAATTCTACCGCGATCATCCGCCGCGAAGCCCTCGCGACTTCGGCCTCAGGGTCGAGGATCGAGTTCGAACGTTCCGGAGGCGATGTGCAGTTCGTTCACACCGTCCTTACCGCCGGTCTTCGAAAGGTACACGAGGTACCACGTCTCACCCACGCAGAGAACCGACGGCTGTTCCTCGTCGCGGGGTCCAAGCGTGTCGGGAAGAATCCTGTGGATGGGCCGCGTCAGTTCGTTGCCCTTCCTCGAGAGGCACACCTCATACAGGTCACCGAGCCTGGCCCTGCCACCGTAGCTCTTCGTCTTGGCGGCCGTGACACCGACGTACTCACCGCCAGGAAGTCTCTTGATCGAGTTCACGTCGACTTGGTGCCAGACCATCCGCCTGTCGGGAATGCAGGCGTTCCCTATCGACAGGTCGAGTATGTCGAGACGCTTCCAGTGCAAAACGTCGTTCGAGCCCCAGAGTGCGGAATGAGGATCCTGGCCACCTCCGTGCAGCGAGTACCCAATGTAACGGTACTTCCAGGCGAGCAACGGGTTTACGCCCCAGCGAAAACACCCCGTGTGCCCGTCACCCGGATGCTCTGCGGGATCGTAATCGAGTATCACCGAGTTCTGCAGGCCATGCACACGCTCGAAATTCACGCCGTCGCTCGAGATCGCCAGGAGTGTCGACTGGCTGTTCCCTGCGCCCAGGTTGTGATAGCTCATCCACAACTTCGCGCCAATCGCGTTGACGTGCGGCGTCTCCGTGCCGCATCCCTGTACGCTGTCCACGAACAAGGCGCCCTCTTCGGGCTTCGCCGCGAGGTAATCGAAATCACCGTCTGCAACCGCCTCGCTGTACGTCTTCCAATTCCCGGGTTTCGTCGGATCGCCTGAGCAGACCGACATCCAGATACCGCCTCGTTCACCGTGGTCGGTGGAGTAGTAGAGCGCGTAATCGTGCGGGAAGCGCCGTGCCTGGTGAAATGAAAATGCGTAGCCGGTCCTCCCCGCCGGAGCGGAACTGCGAGCAGCGCGCTAGCCTACAGCAGTCAGGGTGCTCAAGTCGCTCGTCGTGGGAGCACGATAAACGACAAGGGACACCCGACGAACAGGAGGGGACGAACCTTGGAGCGAGGGCGGGAGGGCCGAGGGAGGAAGAGCTGCCCAGGCCGCCACGGGGCAGACTAGTGAGACAGGCATCTTTAGTGTCTGTAGCGCACCTCGAAAACCACCAAGCCGACCTCTTGTGCCGACCCGTTTCGGGAAGGAGAACGAGGAGGAGCGACCGCTCCTCAGCGACGACGTCAGCCGCCGCCAACACGCCGCGGTGGCAACCCCGTCCGGCCTCTACCGGCACTCCAGCTCCCCGGCTCCTCCGCCGAGGCGATGGCGATCGTGCTCTGAGCCACCGCCAGCGCCGCCGAGGTCGCACTCAAGCCCCACAAGCCGCGACCCTCGGCTATGGCACGATCCTCCAGCCGACGATAGGCGGC
>JABDMN010000180.1 GCA_013001485.1 Acidimicrobiia bacterium | reverse complement strand
GAGAAACGCCTTGGGATCGACGGAAGATCCCGGTACTTGGTGGGGCCGCCGATGGAGACGACGACCTCTTTGGTGTCGTGGGTGTCGTGTCCTCGTTGGCAGGTGATCGCATCCCAGTCGGTCATGCCGCCGCTCACAGCATCATCCGTTCAGCAAGCAACTCTCTGAGTTGTCGCATCCGCACCGTGTACGTGTGATGCTCCCGAGTGTGGTCGATGAGGGCTTGGCGGTTCACCCACGGGTTCTGGTCGATCGCTTCGTCGATCCATTCGCGCAGATCTTCCCAGTCCCACAGTTTCCAAGTCTCGTACGGAAAGATGTCGCTGATCCCGTCAACGTCCGGGTGCAGTAGGATGCCGCCGCGGCCGAGGGTCTCTGGGACGCGGTCGGAGCAGTAGTGAGTCATCGGTGAACCGTTGACTTTGGGCACGAGGCACGAGTCGCCGACCACCACCTTGGCGGACCAGTAGACGTCGTTGAGGGCGAGCCCGCGCACGGCGTGCTGGCCCTGTTTCGGGTAGAACGCCACCCGGTCGCCGTAGTTCTTCTGGAGCCAGGCGACGAGTTCGGCACGATGCCCCCATTCGCGGTGGTAGCCGCCCTGCCACGAACCACAGAACACGATGTCGGTCTCCAGCTCCGGCTGGAACCTGCCGGGTTGGCACCAACGCTCCGACACGGCGGGCGGGAACCAAACGTGGTTGATGCCCGCTTCACGCCATTGGTCATCGTGGCCACCGTCGGCGGTGATCAGCAGATCGCAATGGAAGAAGGGCTCATGCCAGACCTCGTGTTGGCGTTGCAGCCCCCACCAACGGTCAAGGTGGTAGCCGACAACGGGGACGTCGCGATGGCGGGCTTCGGCCAGTAGGCGCCACTGGGGTTCGGTCCCCCACTTGTCCCACAGGCTGGCGGTCCGAACCCAGACAATGAAGTCTGGTACGTCATGAAGGTACCGAAGATCGTAGAGGAGGTCCTCTAGTGTCCCCAGGTCGCCAGACTGGATGGCTCGCACGTTCCAGCCGAGACGCTCCATCGCGTCCTTGAGGTCGTTCTCGGTGCTGAACTCGGGCTCGAAGTTGCCGATGAGAGCGACGCGCATGTCGCTAGTGTAGCACTATCGTCAGGCGACAGTGACCTTGATTGCTCCGGTGGCCGAAGGATCCCAGGTGATGACACCGTGGCGCTTGGCGAACGGCTGGTTCATGTTCTTCAGCAGATTCGTGTCGCCCGGGTCGTCGGTCAAGATCTCGGTGGTGTTGACCTCCGAGATGGCGTACCAGATCGGGGCGGTGGCGTACATCCACTCTTGATCACCGGTCGCGGCCGACGAGAGATACGGCGTGTACTGGCCGGTCCAGCCGGGGTCGCCGACGACGATGTGGCCCGAGGCGGAGCGGTACACCCGGCCATCCCATTCGGCCAGATCGTCAGCGACGAGCAGGCCGAGGAGGCCCGAGGAGACGTGGATCATGCCAGCGGCGCCGTGGAGGACGCTGGCGAGATGGGTCTCCAGGTGGTACATCGACAGCCGAATCGACTGGGCGGTGGCGTTGATGATGTTCGGCGTCAGCAGGTTGGTGCCGGTGATCGCCAGACCGCCCGAAGCGGCAGCGGTGGCGAGTTCGCCTGCGAACGCAGCGGAGGCGTACACCCGCAGGTTGCGCACAACGCGCGCCCGAAGCCATTCCGGCGTCGAAGAGATCGTCGAGCACTTGAGCGCATCCCACATCAGGAACGCTGGCTGGATGAGTTCGTCAGGGACGCGACGCAGGACCGGTTCGTCGGCGGTGAAGTTGTAGCCGACGTCGCAGTCGGATGCATCGAGGTCGAGCATGTCGGTGCCCCACGGCATCCACTTGACCCCGAGCCAGGCGCGATTCACGTTGCTTCGCACGATCTCGTCGGGCGGAATCGACTGGGCTGCGTCGAGCAGAAGCCCACGTTCGCGCTGTGGCGGCGCCGGAAGATTGATGTCGACTTCGTAGCCGGTGAGGGCCATGTCAGCTCCTATGAATCAGAAGGGGCCCGGCCCAAGCGGACCGGGCCCCATCATTGTGGTATCGGATGTGGATCAGGAACCGACGGCCGGGTTGTCTTCGCCAGCGCAGCCCATCGCCTCGTCAGCGATCTGGACGCCGTTCCAGCAGGTCGTGTCGATCTGCAAGATGTGTGCCGGGCAGGTGTTGGTGTTGATGACACCCTCGAACGACTCGAAGAAGAACCGGAACTGGTTCCGCAGGAGATCGTCGTCGACCCGGTACTGGTTGTTGCCGGTGACACCGATGTTCAGGTTGCCTCGGTCCATGAGGGCGAACTTGCCCCGAGGAGCAACCAGGATCTCGACGGACCGTGGGAAGAAGTTCAGCACACCGTTGACGGCGATGCCCGGAACCGGGGTCGCCCACGACGGGCGGTCCATGAACCAGTGCGGCTCGACGCCAGCGTTGCGGAACAGAGCGTTGATCGACTCGTCCGAAGGAACCAGGTTCTGGCCACCGTCGGTGCGGCGACGCCGCATCATGTCGGTCTTGATGGCGTACAGGACCCAGCGAGGCATCCAAGCGTCCATCACGCCGTTGTCCCAACGCTCGATCTCCTGGTAGAGACCGATGTAGTTGAGGACCGTCGACAGGATGCCGGTCGTGCCGCCGTAGGCCAGGTCGGCCGTGGCGAGCTGAGTCGAACCGTTGCCCATCGCCTCCAACAGGAGCGTCTCGGCGAAACGAGCCCAGGCGGCGCCGAGACGGTTGAGGTACGCCTCGACGATCTCCGGGAACGTCATCTGGACCAGATGCTTGACGGTCAAGCAGCGGTAGATGGCGTAGATCTCGTACTCGACGGGAGACGAGCAGGTGATCGTCTGGCAGGTCTTCAACGCTTCGGCGTCGGAGTCATCGGACGACGTCCACTGGCCGTAGCCGGTGGTGATGTCCGACAGCGACGGCGACGGGTAGACGGTGAAACCACCACGGTCCGGCGAAAGCCGGAACTGGGGGAGGCCGTTCGCCACCGGGCGACGCATCGTGTTCGAGCACGCCAGGTCATAGAGCGGGGTGAGCGGCGCACACATTGCCGCCGTCAGCTCCTCCTGGTCTTGCAGCTTCTGGAGGTTGAAGACCGCGTCGTCGGTGAGGTCCTGCTGCTCGGAGAAGTTGCCGCGCTGCTGGGCGATCACATGCTTGACGTCGGAGCCATCCTGGAGTGAGTTGGCCCGCTCCATGATCGCCGCGGCCAGCTCGGACATGTCGCCGAACTCGTAACCTTCGGCGACCGACACGGCCGCAGCACCGTTTGGGGTGGCATACCAGCCGGAACGGTCCGGGGTCGGATCCTCGACGATCTCGGCGAGGGTTTCGACTTCGGTCGTGGTGACGATCGCGGCAGCGACCTCTTCCTCGACCTGCTCCTCGGTCTCCTCTTCGACTTCGGCGGCCTCGGTCTCGGCCTCTTCGGCTTGGGCTGCCTCTTCGGCGGCGGCTGCCGCTTCGGCTTCGGCGGTCTCGGCTGCCTCCGCTTCCGACGCCATCGCGTCGATGCGGGTGAACCGCGCCTTGTAGGCGTCGTACTCGTCGAAGTCTTCCGGCGTCGCTGCGACAGCCAAGTTGGCGTCGAGGGACGTGCGGAGCGAGACAGCGAGTTCGCGAAGCTGTTCAGCGGAGAGACCTGCGAGGGTCTCGGGGATCTGGGGCCACTTCATGCGCCGCCTCCTGGTGGTGCGTCAATACAACGTGTGGTTTACGTCGCCATGCTCGCATTCAGGGGTGGCGAACAGTCAAGTGGCTCTGTCCTGAAATGTGAGCACCCCCGGACCGCCATCCGGGGGTGCTCATTCTTGGGTTTGGATGACGACTAGTCCCGTGGGTCGGAGGAGCCGTTCCCAAGAAGATCGAGTTGCCGGATGCGGCGCTGCCGTTCGATTTCGGCGTCGAAGTTGTCGACGATGATTTCGTCGTCGTCGATCTCGAACTCGGTCGTGGTCGTGGTCGTGTACGTGAGGTTGCCGAGGTTGGTCGACTGGGACCACTGAATCAGATGGGATTGCTGCTCAGGGGTGAGCGGATCCATCGTCGTCAGATACGACGGCAAGGGCTTGAAGCCTTGCGAGGCTTGAGGCTCAGCGCAACCCGGATACGAGGCGACCAGTTCGGCGACTTCGCCATCGGCGTTCGTCGAGAACGAGAACCCGGAACCGGGCACGTCGAAGCCTTCGGCGTTGCAGGACACGATCATCTTGAGCCGGGCGCCTTTCCAGTGGCCGGAGATGCGGCTGGCACGGGCGACGTACACCTTGGCGTCGTCTTCGGCGACGTGCGGGCGGACGACGCCGGACAGCCACGGGCCGTGGACGCCTGCGATGACACGAACATCACACCAGGCGTTGGCCGGGTCATCGGCTGCTTTGTGGAGCGGGATGTGTCCGCCGTACAGCGAGATCGGCCCGGCCTCGACCTGTCCCTTGTCGGTGAGAACCGATGGCTTGTTGAAGCTGGCGTAGTTGTCTTGCGGGCGCGGCGTCATCGTGCAGCGACCTTCGATCCCGTCGTGGCAGGTGTTCCACAGCGACAGGTGGCCGTACACCGGGATCCAGCCGTCTTCGTCGGGGACGCCGACGACGATCTTGTGGTGGGCGTCCGGTTCGGGGCGATGGAAATGATCCCACGAGGGGAGCCCGGCGGCGGAGGCGAGGATTTCTTCGTCGCTGTGGGGCGTCACCAGCGACAGCGTCGAAGGGCAGTCGACGACAAGCGGTCCGGCTTCGATGGCCGCAGTCAGATCGGTTTCGATGGTGGCGTGAGCGTCGGCGAACGCTGGCTTGCCAACGAGGGTGGTGGCGCCGATCTTCCATTCGGTGAACAGCACATCCATCCGGAAATCGTCATCCCAGAAGTCGCCGTGCTCGGTGATTTCGACCTTCACTTCGGCGAGGTCGACCGAGTTGTGGAACAGGGCCTTCGCTTCGACGTAGACGGCGGCCTCGCGAGCTGCTTCGGTGTCGACCATCCAGCCTTTGCCGGAGGCGATCCCGGTTTCGCCGTCGATCGTGACCTCGTGCAGTGAGCCGATCGCAACGGAGTCGTCGTGGCCGGGGGCCTGCGTCTTCTGGAAGTAGATGGTGCGCGGCAGCGACCGGGTGTCGCCGCCTTCCGAGGACAGGATCCGGGAGATCATTCCTTCGTTGGTGCCGACATCGAGTTTGGCCAACTCGGGGAAGTGGATCTCGGCGAAGTTGTGCTTGGGGGCACTGGCGGGCTGCTTGCCGAACGTGACCACTCTCTTCATCATGCTGGTTCCTCACTCTTGGGGGCGTCCGAATCTCGGTCGCCTGGCGACCCTGGTTCCCCGACCCCCGGGCCGACGGGAGGATTGTCGCCCGGGGAGTCAGGATTGGGGCCTGGTGTTCCTGTAGATGCTCGCACAGGAAGGG
>JABDMN010000145.1 GCA_013001485.1 Acidimicrobiia bacterium | reverse complement strand
GTCCAGCCCCGAGAGCGAGCCGGCGACCTCAAAGGGGTGCGGGTGCTGGTTGTGGACGACTCTGCCGTCAACCAGCGGATCACCTTCCTCATGCTCGACCGACTTGGATGCCGCGTGGACACCGCAGCCAACGGCCTCGAGGCCATCGAGGCGGTACGAGCGGTTCCGTACGACATCGTCCTGATGGACGTACAGATGCCGACTATGGATGGTCTCGAAGCCACCAGACAGATACGTTCAGCTGAGCGATCCGGTGAGCACATCCCGATCGTCGCTATGACCGCGTTCGCCATGCGGGGCGACCGTGAGCGATGTCTCGAAGCAGGTATGGATGACTACCTGGCCAAGCCGGTGTCGCCAGAGGACCTCGAGGTCAAGATGACCAAGTGGGCGCCAAAGCCTGGCAACTCGTCGGCCGCTTCGGCCTAGAGCGCCAATTCAAACGTATCGCTCACCGTTTCGGTGAACCCAACCTTGTCGAGGTACGACCTGTGCGCTGGAAGACTCGTGTGGCTGACCAGCAGCTCGATCCCGGCTTCGGAGAAGACATCGCGGCGGTCACGGAACAGGTGACGCCCCGGGCCGAGGTCTCGGTAGCGGGGGGTTGCGTAGTCGAGCAACACGCTTGCCCCGGTGCCGTCCGGGCGTGCGATGAACAGCGAAGCAGGGTGGAGGTCACGCGAGATCAGACACACGAGATCTCCAGGGTCGGGCGCGTAGGAGAAACCGGGGAAGCTGGCGGCGATGTCGTCCGCGTGGACTGCGAGGAACTGGGCGCAGACATCGCCGTGCGGGTCGAGCCGGGCCAGGGAGTAGGCCTCGACGCTGGTAGCTGCCCGGTACAGAAACACGACGTTGATAACCACGATCACCCCATTGGTGAGGACGATCGGGATCGACTCGATGAGCACGCCGTACACGATGAACGTGGAGGAGCCGACAAGGTTGATGAGTCGCAGGCGGACGACCGAGGTCATCATCAAAGAAACGACGATCAGGCCTGACGCGACGTACCCGACGAGTTCGATCATGTGCAGAAGCTACCGGCTACCAGCCCCCGGCTACCGGCTACCGGCTTCCGGCTTCGCCATTGACCGGCGGCTGGCAGCCGGCAGCCCAAGAAAGAACCCCCCGGTGGGTACCGAGGGGTTCGTTTGGTTGAGTCTCCTGGAGCTAGTTGCCCAGCAAACCGCCGAGCTTGCCCATCAGACCGCCGCCTTCGTCGCCGCCGTCATCGCCACCGTCGTCGTCGCCGAGGAAGCCCTTCACCTGGCTGGCGATCGGGCCGGGCAGCTTGTCGCCCAGGAAGTTCATGACCTGCTCAATGGCACCCTTCGCCTGGTCCATCGAAATGCCGGTCTTCTCTGTGATCTGTTTGATGAGATCGTCCACTACGCCTCCTTGCGTGCGTCACCGGGGTCGTCCCCCCGAGGTCGGTCAACGATACGACACGCCGCGTGTCGCAAAGTTCCAATCTCTTGGCGGGTCCTCGTCGCCGGCGGCTAGCCGACTCTCAATTCATCGATCAAGGGAGTGATCCACTCCGCCCCAAGCCGCATCAGCTGTGGGTCCTCGTTGAGCGTCGGAAGATGCACTGTCTCGACCTTGTCCTTGACCTTGTCGATTGTGTATCCGATGTCGAGCTGAGTTTCGTGGTTTTCGGTGACGAACCCGATTGGCACGAACACGATCGCCTTGGCTCCAAGCGTGATGAGGTTCTCTGCTGCCTGGTCTACGTCGGGGGTGGTCCACTTCCCGGGAACCGGATGGTTCATCCACCCTGGAGTCATCAGCGGATACTTCGTGATGAGGCGCTCCTGCATGGCGTAGTACAGGGCCTCGCTCTCGCGGACGCCTGTCTCGTACCCCTTCGACTCCAGCGGACAGCCGTGGAGGCAGAGCATCACACCCACCTGACTGGGTGCGTAGCGCTCGAGGAGCGGAGCGATGCCTTCCTCGATCTGGTCGACGAGTCGTTTCTGGAATTCGTCGCGTTCCCAGAACGAGGGCAGATAGCGCATTCCCCGAACCCACGACGGGTCGGGAGCCAGGGCCTCGTTGATCTGTTCGAGGGCCAGACCCGCCGTGAACACCGAATCGACCACGAGCCACGGGTAGACGACGATCTTCTCGAATCCCTGCGCTCGGATCTCCTTCAGCACCTGCTCAGGCAGGAAGGGCGGCACGAAGTTGAAAGCTTTGAAGACGGCGACGTCGTTGCCGTATCTCTCCTGGAGGGCCCGCTCGATGCCCTCACGTTGACGCTCGAAGATGGCGTTGTGGGGAGAGTGGTAGTGGTTGGCTGCATGCCACTCCTTCTTCTGGGAGCGTTCGAGCCGCCGCGAGAGCCACGGGATCGAGAAGTCGGGGAATTTGATCGACTTGGAGACGAGCAGCTTGAACGAACGCTCGTTGTATTCGGCGAACTCGTCGTACTCGTCCACTTCCCCATAGCCACACAGCAATACGGCGACTCTTTCGGCCATGAACTCTTCCTCACTCTCCGTGGTCGACCACGATAGGGTCATCCGCAATACGTAGCGGCGACGAATACCAGATGACGGAAAAGGGGAGGGTCATCATCGAACGCTTGACGTCGCGCACGTCCAAGCAGGTTGCTGGAGCCAAGGCGGCGTCGCTTGCCTGGCTCATCGGCAACGACCGTCCCGTGCCGGAGACCTGGTTCGTAGCCCCGGGAGCCGACCTCGATCCATCGCCGCTCGCTCAGACGAAGGTGTTTGCGGTGAGGTCTTCGGCCAATGTGGAGGACTCGGCTGCAGCTTCCTACGCCGGGCAGTTCGAGACTCGACTCGATGTGCCTCAAACCGATCTCGCCGATGCTGTTGCCGCTGTGAGGGCCTCGGCGACCGGTGAGCGGGCAACCGAATACCGACGTCGGCTCGGCGCAGAGGACCCTGTCGAGATGGCGGTCCTCATCCAGGAGATGGTTCACCCCGTGGCTTCGGGCGTTGCCTTCTCTCGCAACCCGATGACCGGGCTCAACGAGGTGGTGGTCGAGGCCGTCGAGGGACGTGGCGATCGCTTGGTCGACGACGGGGTCACTCCGGACCGGTGGACGCATCGCTGGGGATCGTGGATCGAGCAGCCCGAGTCAGGCGTCATCGACGACGCAACGGCCAGTCGAATCGTTGCGACCACCCGTCAGATCGCCGCCGACTACGGACGCCCCGTCGACCTCGAGTGGGTATGGGATGGTTCCGAGCTGTGGTGGGTGCAGC
>JABDMN010000128.1 GCA_013001485.1 Acidimicrobiia bacterium | reverse complement strand
GCTCAGCTGGGGGAACTGGTCGAGGGCCTTCGACTCGGAACTTTGGGAGGTCTTCTCCAACACCGCGATATTCGCCGGCGGCACCACCCTGCTCGCCTTCTGTTTCGGGACCTTCCTGGCCTGGGCGGTCGAACGGACCAACACTCCGTTCCGGCGGCTGATCACCGTCCTCGTCCTCGCCCGGCTCATCGTGCCAGGCATCCTGACAACGGTCGCGTGGATCTTCCTCGCCAGCCCTCGCATCGGCATGATCAACAGCTGGTTCGAGAGTCTCTTCGGGATCGAGGAGCCCGTGTTCGACGTCTTCACGATGTACGGGATGATCTTCGTGGAGGCGCTCGACGTCTTTCCGGTGTCGTTCCTGTTGATGTCGGCGGCGCTGCGCTCGATGGACCCGTCGCTCGAGGAGGCCTCACAGGTCTCGGGGCACAGCACCCTGTCGACCACGTTCCGCGTGACGATGCCGCTCATTCTCCCTGCCACTCTCGCCACGCTCATCTTCCTTCTGATTCGCGGAGTAGAGACATTCGAGACCCCGACCCTCATCGGATTGCCGGCCGGCATCCCGACCTTCGTCGTCGAGATCTGGCAGCGCACCAGCGCCGTGCCAACCGATCTCGGCCTGGCCGCCGTCTACGCGGTGCTGGTCCTGCTGCTGGCGATCGTTCTCGTCTGGGGATACAACCGGGCAACCCGTCACACCGAGTCGTACCAGATCGTCTCCGGCAAGGCCTTCCGCCCGAAGCGCATCGATCTGGGCCGGGCCCGCTGGGTGTCCTTCGCCTTTGCCGCCTTCCTGCTCTTCCTCTCGATCGGGCTCCCGCTCATCGTCTTGACCTGGGCGAGCATCCAACCACCGTTCTCGGGGGTCCCGCCCCTCACTCCCGAAGCCGTGGTCGAGTTCGACTTCGACCTCGAGAACTACCGCGACGCCTTCGATTCTGAGGTCACCCGGCGGGCGCTCTGGAACTCGACCATCCTCTCCATCTCCTCAGCAACGATCGTGACGATGCTCATGGCCATCGTTGCCTGGATCACCGTCAAGTCGAAGATCCGCGGCCGAGCCCTGCTCGACCACCTGGCCTTCGCTCCGATCGCGGTGCCGGCCATCATGTTCGGGCTCGCAGTTCTGTGGATGTACTTGGTTCTGCCCTTTCCGATCTACGGAACGCTGTGGATCCTCCTCATCCTCTACGTTGCCCGTTTCCCGCCCGTTGCCTTCCGAATCCTCTCGGCCCAGAACACCCAGATCGCCGACGAGCTCCAGGAGGCCGCCGAGGTGTGCGGAGCCACCTGGTGGCAGTCGTTCCGTATGATCGTGCTCCCGCTGCTCCGGCCAGGCCTTCTCGCGGCCTGGGTGTTCGTCATGGTGCATGCGTTCCGGGAGCTGGGTGCGTCCGTGCTCGTCGCATCGTTCGGAACCGAAGTCGTGGGCGTGGCGATCCTCGACCTCTGGGAGAACGGCAGCTTCGGGCTCCTCAGCGCATTCGGCATCGTCATCATGAACGTCCTACTCGTCGCCGCGTTGCTCGCTGCGTGGCTCAGTCGTCGGTACGGAGTGCAGGAACAATGATCAAGCTCGAAGGCATCGTCAAGACGTACCCGGGCTCCACCGAACCGGCGGTGAAGGGCATCGATGTCGAGGTTCCCGACGGCGAGCTCGTAACTCTCTTGGGACCGTCGGGATGCGGCAAGACCACCACACTGCGCTGTATCGCCGGGCTCGAGACCCCGGACAGGGGTCGAATCCAGATCGGTGACCGCACCGTTTTCAGCTCCGACGAGCGGATCAAGGTGCGCACCAACCAGCGCAACGTCGGGATGGTGTTCCAGTCGTACGCCATCTGGCCCCACATGACGGTGTTCGAGAATGTCGCCTACCCGTTGACGGTCGGCCGGATCGACAAGACGGAGCTTCGGGAACGGGTTCACAATGCCCTCACACTTGTCGGACTCGGAGACCTTCCCGACCGGCCGGCCCCGAATCTCTCCGGCGGCCAGCAACAGCGCGTCGCACTCGCCCGGGCCCTGGTGAGCGAGCCCGAGATCCTCCTCTTCGACGAGCCGCTGTCGAACCTCGACGCCCAGCTTCGGGAATCGATGCGACAGGAGATCCGCGAGGTCCAGCAGCGACTGGGAATCGCTGCCCTCTACGTGACCCATGATCAGACCGAGGCGCTCGCCATCTCGGACAAGGTGATCGTGATGTCCGATGGTGAGATCCTCGACATCGGATCGCCGCAACGGATCTACGAAGAACCGTCGTCGCACTTCGTCGCCCAGTTCATCGGCCTGGCCAACATTTTCGACCTGAGCGACGTCACGAGCGGAGTCGACGGTCTCATGTCCGGTCGGTGCGACATCGGCGCCATCCGGTTCCCCGAAGATCCCGGGGCCCTCGAGTCCGACGAGGCCTCACTTGTCGTGCGACTCGAGGATGTTGCCCTCGAACCAGCGGGAGGCGCGGATGATGACAACCGGTGGGCGGGCCAGATCATCTCGGCCCTCTTCCTCGGGACACTGTGGGATTGCTTCGTCGACATCGACGGCGCCCGCGTCCGCGCCCACGTTCCCCGGACGGCGCAACCCAAGGCCGGAGACGCCGTGACCGTGAGCATTCGCCCCGAACACTGCCTTACCCTTCTTCACTGAAACGGGAGCACCGATATCCAATGACCATCGTCGCCAGCTTTGCCACAGTTCACGCACCCTTCATCGCCGGACTCCCGG
>JABDMN010000112.1 GCA_013001485.1 Acidimicrobiia bacterium | reverse complement strand
ACATATGGGACCGCGACATCCTGTTGCCGGCCTGGCTCAACGGCTTGCACTCGATCATGTCGATCAACGCCCACTTCGACCACAACCGGGCTCAGCCGGCCGCCACCGACACCGGAACGTCGACTCTCGGGGAAGGACTGGTCACCGTTGGAGACGTCATCGCCTCGGGCCCAGACACCCTGACCCGTGGGGTCATCTTCTCGATGGGTTGTCACGCCGGGCTCAGCGTCAGCGATGTGCAGATCTCCGGCGGTCCGGTGGATCCATTGGTCGGTCCTGCAGCGGATGCGCTGGAGCGTGACTGGGCGCAGACGTTCGCCGAGCAAGGCGCAGTTCTCGCCGCCAACACCGGTTACGGGTATGGCGACACCGAGGCCGTGGCTCTTTCCGAGCTGCTGATGACCTACTTCGCCGACAACCTGGACGGTTCGATGTCGGTGGGAGAGGCGCTCCAGTACGCCAAGCACCGGTACGCCTCCGGTGCCCTCGTCTACGGCGCGTTCGATGACAAGGTGCTCATGCAGGCGGTCTTCTATGGCCTCCCGATGTACGCCATCGGCGCCAACCCGACCACCGCTCCACCGGTCGATCCGCTGCCGCTTGGCTTCGACGGGGTCACCGGTCTGACGGTGGCGTCGTTCGATGTCGAACTCGCGATCGGCAGCGACCTGGTCGAGACGACGACCCCGCGGGGCTCATTCTTCAGCGTGGACGGCGTCACGCAGGTGACTCCGCTGCGGCCGATCCAGCCGAAGGTCGAGATCGATGCCACCCAGCCCGGCGACCTCATCGCCCACGGTGCCATCATCACTGCGCTCCAGTCCTTCGACCAGGAACCGTTCGACCCGGTGGTCTCGAAGGCGACTGTCGACCTCGCTGCGAACGAGCCCGAGCCGGGCGTCATCGGCTCATTCCCGTCCGCGTTGCAGGCTGTGAACCGCTATCAGACCAAGGTCGGCCTGCGCGATCAGCTGGTGCTGGTGCCTGGTCAGTTCCGCAACACGACCGAGACCGAGGGCGTCCAGCGGTTGTTCACCAACCTCGAGGGGTTCGTGTTCTACAGCCCGCTCGCCGAGACCGACTTCAAAGCGCCGACCATCACCCAGGTGGAAGGCACCGGCGGTGCGGGCGGCATCACCTTCGACGTCGAGGTCGCCGATACGGGCTCCGGCATCGGACGGGTGTATGTGCTGTTCAAGGATCCGGCCGCTTTCGAGTGGGTGGGGCTCGACCTGGCACCAAACGGGCTTGGCAACTGGAGCGGGACCGCCGTGGGGGCGTCCGGCCTGAAGGACTACTTCGTCCAGGCCGTCGACCTCGCGGGCAACGTGGCGGTCAGCTCGAACAAAGCCGAGCTATTCGTCACCGGCAACGTACCGCCGCCACCGCCGCTCGTCATCGTGACCGGCACCGAGACACCGGGTGGCTGGTACGTGGGCTCGGCGACGGTGGAGCTCGACCTCCCGACCGGTGTGACAGCCGTGTACGACATCGATGCCAGCGGGACCTTCACGGCGTACACGGGACCGTTCACCGTTTCGGGTGACGGTCCTGTCGACGTCGTCGTGCAGACGAGTGCGGGTGCGTTCGAAACGATCACTCTGTTCATCGACGACGCGCCACCCGTTGTGGTGTCCCCGCTCGATGGCGCAACCTTCGTCAAGGACGAGGTCGTCGATTACCTCTTCGAGTGCATCGATGCTTCGTCCGGTGTGGTGACGTGTTCCGGTCCGTCCGGACCAATCGACACCAGCGTCGCGGGAACGTTCTCGTTCTCCGTGACGGCCATAGACGAGGCCGCCAACCAGACCCCGGTCGGTGATGCGACGATCACCTTCACGGTTCTTCCCGATCCGCCCACCGTCACCGGTGTGTCCGGGAACCCGGGAACCGTCGATGAGGGGACTCCGGTGGCGTTCACAGCCTCGGTCGCCGATGCCACGACACCTGAGTACCAGTGGCAGGTGCTGTTCAACGGTGGTGAGGTCCTGACCAGCACCCAGCCGACTCTGGCGTTCACAGCGCTCGACGACGGAGGCTATGAAGTCCGAGTGCGAGTGCGTGATGCCGCGAGCGGCCTCATCAGCGATGCTGTGAGCGAGTCGTTCACCGCCGACAACGTTGCTCCGACGATAGGTCTGGCCGGCGACGCCACGGTGGACGTGGGTGCTCCGTACACGCTGACGCTGGGCACCGTCATCGACCCAGGCGCCGACAACGTCGGTCTGATCGGCGTCGACTGGGGCGACGGAACCCAGGACGAGTACAACGGCATCGGCGACGTGACCCACATCTACACGACGCTGGGATCCCGCACCATCACGGTCGACCTGATCGACGACGACGGCGTGTGGCTGGCTGCAGCGACACTCGACGTCGAGGCAACCGAGCCGCCTGCGATCACGGATCTCACGGTCACGCCGGATCTCCTGAGCGTCGCTGATGGCTTCGTCGATCTCGAGGCGACGTTCACCGGCTCCGTCCTGACTGCGACGATCGATTGGGGTGACGGCACGGTCGAGCCGGCGACGGTCGCAGGGACCATCACTGGTTCCCACACGTACGTGACTCCCGAGGTGCATCAGGTGACGCTCACCCTCGAGAACTCGGTAGGCGAGATCGCTGTCGAGTCCTACTTCGTGGTCGTGTACGACCCACTGGGCGCGTCGGTGAAGGGGAACGGCGAGATCGAGCTGCTGTCTGGCACGTACTTCGCCGATCCGAGTATCACCGGTGACAAGCCCAAGCCCGACGACGACCCTGAAGCCAAGTTCGGCATCAACGCCAAGTACAAGAAGGACGGCGACCTCAACGGTGACAACAAGTCGAAGCTGAAGTTCAAGGTGCTCGACCTCGACATCAAGTCCATCTCGTACGACTGGCTCGTCATCACAGGTGGTCTGGCCAGGTATGAGGGGACGCTGGAGTTCAAGGACCTCGACGACCAGGAATTCGGTTTCCGGATCACGGCGATCGACGGTGACGTTGACGACGACGACACCTACCTCGTCGACGAGTACGGCATCCAGATCTGGGACTTGGCCGGCACGATCGTGTTCGACACCACCCACGACGGGAGCCTGACCCGGCCCCTCATCAAGGGCAAGATCAAGATCAAGCCCCCGAAGGACAACCCGCTCTAGGCGTCGCGGTTCACCGCAAAGGACTCCGGCCAGAAGGTGCGGATGGCCGAGTCCTCGGTGACCACGATGAGCACCAGCTCGCCGGTGCCGGCAACGACGGCAGTCGGGTTGGCGACACGACGGGACTCCAGGTCGATGCGCCACGCCTCGACCACCTCGCTGTTCTGGTTGATGAGACCGACCATTGCCATGCGGTCCTGAGTGGACACGACAAGCTCGGTTACGCCGTCACCGTCGAAGTCGCCGGCGAGGCCGCCTTCGAGGTTGCGTGAGCCGATGCCGTGGGTCGTATACCCCGAGAGCCGGGCCGCTGCGCTCATCGAGCCGTCGCCGTTGATGTCGTAGAACTCGACGATGCCACCGATGTGCGGCGTTGTGACGATGGCGAGTTGGGCCCGACCAGCACCGAAGTCGGCAAAGGCGATCTGGTGCCGCCACCGGTTGCCCTGACCGATCGGCGGCCCGGCGTACCGGAGCCGGCCGTCCTCGGAGTAGGCCTTGATCGCAGCTCCGACCTCGCTGTTGGACACGGTGACGACTACCTCGCGCTCACCGTCTCCGTCGAGGTCGACCCAGATTGCCGAGGTGCCCTCGATGACGTCGTCGCCGGCCAGGCTCACCGATGAGGTCGAACCTTCCTCGACGATCGCCCAGCCCGAGGCTTCGATGGCGTCACCCAGGACACCGTGCCCGTATCGATCGGTTGGGCCGGTGAGGACGAGAACCCGGTCGCGGTCGTCGACCAGGACCCGGCTGTCTCTGAGCGCGTCCACATCCACTGTGACGGTGCCCACCGATCGCTCGATGGAGAGTTGGCCGTCGGCGGTGATCCAGGCCAATGCTCCGTCTCTGAGGGTGGCCGGC
>JABDMN010000097.1 GCA_013001485.1 Acidimicrobiia bacterium | reverse complement strand
GCCCCCCTCCCCTCGCTTGGGTACTCCCCCCATGAATGGGGGGAGAGACGCCTAATACGGAACGCCCACGGCGCCGCAGAGGAACTTCATGAACGGTCCGCCGGCCTTGCACCAAGCGGTGAAGTCCTCCATGAAGTGATCCGAAGTGATGTCCGATTGACGGAGACGCTTCGACGCGATGAAGTCCTTGCGCTTCAGATCGTCGATCAGCGGATGATCCTCATCGAAACCCTTCGGAGGACGAACCAGCGAATCCCCACCCAGCTCGAAGCTCTCGGCGAACTTCTTTCCGCGTGAAGCACGTTTCCAGCTTGTCTGGTCCTCGTCGATCTTGTGGCGGATGGCGTAGGCCAGCTTGCTCTCCGGCCGCCAAAGGCCGATGCCCATGAAGCACTCACCTGGCTGGAGGTGCAGATAGAAGCCGGGAGCGTGGGCGTCCTTGCCCGAGACGTGCCGGAACTGCATCCCGGTGTTCAGCTTGTAGGGCGTCTTGTCCTTCGAGAACCGGGTGTCCCTCTGAATCCGAAACAGCGAGCCGCCCACGGTGCGGGAGTCGGCGACGAAGTGCTTCGACACTCCACCGAGCGGCTTGGCGAAGTCGTTGATGAACTCGAGGGCCGGTTCTCGGATGTGTTTCTCATAGGCGTCCTGGTTGGCCTTGAACCACTCGCGATCGTTGTTCTCGGCCAGATCCTTGAGGAATCCGAACAGCTTGGGGGTGAAGTAGCGCTTTGCCATGTCTGCGAACCTACCGAACGCCGAGGACGGAATCGATAGGGCTAGCTTTGCGGTCATGGAGCCGCTCATCCGCGAAGCGACCAAGGCCGACCTCGACCGCGTCAACGAGATCTTCGACACGGTGATCGTCGACACCCACATCTCGTTCGACACCGAACCGTGGACACGGGAACAACGGGAAGCGTGGTTCGAGACCAAGAAGCCACCGCACATCGTGCTGGTCGCCGAGGTCGGCGGAGAGCTCGTCGGCATCTCCTACTCCAGTCCGCTCAAGCCGAAACGTGCCTACGACTCGTCGGTCGAGACGACCATCGTGCTCGACCCGGCGGTGGTCGGTGAGGGCATCGGGACCCGGCTTCTCGAAACCCTCCTCGAGCACCTCGAGGACGCCGGCTTCCATCGCGCCTATGCCCACATCGCCCTACCCAACGACGCCTCCGTTGCCGCCCACGAGAAGCTCGGCTACGAGCTCATCGGTATCCAGGACGAAGTCGGTCACAAGCTCGACAAGTTCTGGTCCGTGGGGATCTGGGAGAAGAAGTTCGCGTAGCCCTCTTCCCCCGCTCGTCGGGGAAGGCCCCGAGCGCCAGCGAGGGGGAAGGGGGCCGCAGCCCGAGCGACGCTCGGGCGAGGACCGCCGTGGAAAACAACTGAATCCCCCCTCCCCCTCAGCCGCTGCGCTCCCCCGGGTACTCCCCCCAGGTCTGGGGGAGAGAACGCGTACAGTCCACGCATCGCCGCGAGAGGAGTAACCATGCGACGGGTGCTGGTGCGGTACAAGACGAAGCCGGAAGCGGCTGATCGGAACCAGGAGCTCGTCGAGGCGGTCTTCGCCGAGCTCGCCGAGACACGGCCCGATGGTCTGAAGTACGGGACGGTGCGACTCGAGGACGGTGTCACGTTTGTCCACGTGGCCTTCATCGAGGGTGACGAGAACCCGCTCGGTCAATCGCCCGCCTTTGCGGCTTTCCAGGCTGGGATTGCCGAACGGTGCGACGAGCCACCGCAGGCCCAGGCGGCAACCGTCGTCGGTTCATACGGGGTCTTTGGCTGATCCCTCTGGTCCCCCTTCTCCCGCTTGCGGGAGAGGGGGGTACGGGGGGAGAGGGCAGTTCGGTCTGAAGGACTGCACCACCCCTTCCCCCCAACCCCCCTTCCCCACTCCGTGGGGACGGGGGGCGAACTGACTGACGACTGACAAACCGTCACAGAGGCGAAATCGAGGACCGGGCGGTTCGAGTAGCCCGCCTCGCCCGATCGCGGGGGAGGGGGGAAAGGGGGAGAGACAGAAGAGCCCCCCTCCGTCCAGGAGGGGGGCTCCGTGAGCGGTAGCCGGAAGCCGGTAGCCGGCAGCTGGCAGCCGTCTACTCAGTTCAGGACATTGGCGTCTGTCTCTCCGCCGAACACCATGGTGAGCGGGACGTCGGCCGGCCACAGGCCGCGCTTGTGGAGGGTCTTCCACCAGCCCTTGCCGAGGAACGAAGCGGAGCCGTTGCCCTTGCCCTTGAGTGCGACCTTGCCGTCGACCTCGACCGTGAAGTCGGTGCCGACGATGGCGATCCGCCCGGTGAAATCATCGAGGGCGATCACGATGTCGGCGTTGGACTCCAGATCGTTGGAGCGGACTCCGTCGATGTGCACCTCGAGGCTCGATGGCCCGATGATGGTCACGTCTCCCGAGACCTTCATCCCGAGCTTGGCCCGCTCGACGTCGAGCTCGACGTGGCCCTCACCCTTGGCCCAGAGCACGCCGTAGTCACGGTGACGCTCGGGAGCATCAGTGGCGGCGTCTTCCTGTGCGAACGCGGTGCCGGCGGGAACCAGCATGACGGCCATCACGGCCAGAACGGTGACGATTCTCTTCATGGCACGACCTCCTTGACTCTCTTCGTTGTGCCACGGTCACCATCGGGCCGCCAGGTCAGAGAAGTGTGAGGGGCGTGTGAGCTTTCGAAGAGGCGTTCGCTCAGAGGAAGAGCAGCTCGGTAGAGGTCTGCTCGGCCCGGTCGCCCAGGTCGAGCCACAGCCGCCCGGTCCCCGGGTGGGTGTCTGCCATGCGCCGCCAACGGGCTGCCGTGACCTCGTAGAGGATGCCCAGCTCCCTCCCGATCTTGGAGAGCTCACCCGGCTCGACGTTGCGGCTGTCGCGACGTTCACCGGTGAGCCCCTCGAGGGTGGGGCGCAGGATCACCATTCCCGACCACACCGAACCGAGCCACTCCTCGAGCGGTCGGTCCCGCTCGACCGGGCCGAATGAGTCGTGACCCGGGAGATGAATGCCTTCGCGCTCGTCGACGAGGACAGGGGCTGGTCGATGGTGATCTCCCACCCTGAGGATCGTGTCACGGGCACCATGCGCCGCGTCGCGCGCCGCCGGGTAGCACCGCCCGACGTTGTCCAGCCAGGGGACGGCCCAGTGCGCCATGCGGTCTCCGACGAGGAAGCGTCGTTGCTCGAACGCCTGCGTGGCGATGTGCGGATGATCGTCACGCCAGGCGTCCGCCTCGGCCACAGCCAGGGCGGCGGCAAACCGGGCGAGGTCGCCGATGTCGCCGGATTCGAGCGGGTACTGCCACTTGGCGGCGCGCTCGCGCACATCGTCGGCCGGGTCGAAGAACCCGACGACGTCGGCTTCGTAGGGCGCGAGATCGGCATAGACCGACGGCCACGATTCCCGACTCCAGGCGCCGGCGACGACTGCCCAGTGGGTCGCCTCGGTGCGAGCCGCGGCTCTCGCCGCCGACTCGGTCACGGCGAACCGTTGTAGCGGTACGCCTCCGGAACCGGCTTCACCGGCCTGTTGAGCCACATCGGGCGACGGGTGCCATCGGGACCGGGGCCGGG
>JABDMN010000082.1 GCA_013001485.1 Acidimicrobiia bacterium | reverse complement strand
TCCGGCCGGTTGGGTGTGATCGCCACATCGAAGACGACGTCGGGCAGGGGAAGCTGTTCGGCGAACGGCCGGCCCACTTCGAACGAGTCGTCCAAGACGAGAATGCCCTCGGACTCATCGCTCAGGCCCAGTTCCGCACCGGAGCAGATCATGCCGTGCGATGTGACGCCGCGGATCTTGCGCTCGGTGATCTCGAAGCCACCTGGCAAGACCGCCCCAGGCACGGCCACGGGAACCAGGGCCCCGGCTTCGAAGTTCCAGGCGCCACAGATGATCTCTGAAGTCTTCGAACCAAGGTCGACCTGGCACACCCTCACCTTGTCCGCGTCGGGATGTGGGGCGATCTCGGTGACTCTGCCCACCACGACCTCGGTGAAATGCGCACCGAGTGGCTCGATGGACTCGACTTCGTGGCCCAGCGATTCGAGCCTGTCGGCTACCGCCTTCGGGTCGTCGTCGGGGATGGCGACGAAGTCCTTCAACCAGTTGAGCGTCACCCTCATGAGAACTGCCTCAAGACGCGAAGGTCTCCTTCGAAGAAGTGGCGCAGGTCGGTGATGCCGTGGCGAACCATGGCCATCCGGTCTGCTCCCATCCCGAATGCGAACCCGGTGACCTGCGAAGGGTCGTAGCCGACGTGCTCGAAGACGGCAGGGTGGACCATGCCGCAGCCGAGCAACTCGATCCAGCCGGTCTTACTGCATATCCGGCACCCCGACCCGTCACACGCGAAGCAACTCACGTGCATTTCCGCCGACGGCTCGGTGAACGGGAAGTGGTTCGGCAGGAACCGCACCTGCTGCTTCGGCCCGAAGAACTGACGGGCGAAGTAGGCCAGCGTTCCCTTGAGGTCAGCGAACGTGACCCCCTCGTCGACCGCAAGCCCTTCGACCTGGTGGAAGACCGGCGAGTGCGTGGGGTCGAGCGCCTCGTTTCGGAAGACACGGCCTGGCACGACGATGTGCACCGGTGGGTCATTGACCTCCATGAAGCGCGCCTGCATGGGAGAGGTGTGGGTTCGCAGCAGCACTTCGTTGGGAGCGTGAGTCAGCGGATACCGCTCATCGGCAGCGGCGCGCTCCTCCCCGATGCCCCGATAGTCGAGATAGAGGGTGTCGGTCTCCAGCCGGGCAGGGTGGGTCTCGGGGATGTTGAGAGCGGTGAAGTTGTAGTAGTCGGTTTCCGCCTCGGGTCCTCTCGCCACCGTGTATCCGATCGAGGCGAAGATGTCGATGATTTCGTCGATGACCTCTGACACCAGGTGGTGCGAGCCTCTCGGCGGAATGCGTGCGGGGAGCGTGACGTCCACCCGGTCTTCCGAGAGCCGAGCAGCCTCTTCCGCCGCTTCCAGGGTCGATCGACGGGCGGCGATCTGCGCGTTGATCTCCTGAGCAGCGTCGTTGATGGCTCGCCCGGCGTCGCGACGCTCCTCGTCCGGAAGATCCTTGAGCCCGCGTCGCGCGGTGACGATCGCCGAGTCCTTGCCTATCAGCCCGGCTTCGACGGCTGAGAGGTCGTCGACAGTCGCGGCACCGTCGATCTGCCGGCCGGCGTCGGCGACGAGTGACGAGAGTGCGGAGGCGTCGACCATCGAGTCCGTAAGGCTAGACGGGGTATTGCTTCCCTCCGGGGTGTTCATGTGAGGCTCCTCTCCCCGGCTCGGAACGCGGAAACGCCCGAAGCCGGTGGCTCCGGGCGGTTGTGACGAGCTAGACCGACCGGCGCCTATGCGCCGGTAAACGTCTGAGCAGGTCGGTTCGTGTTCACACCGTCACCGTAGCAGCCGGTCCATCAGGAGCGACCCGGCCACAGCCACATTGAGGCTCTCGAACTGACCCGGGATCGTCACCCGATGAGTCGCTGCCGTGGCGACCGCTTCGGGGAGGCCGGCAGCTTCGTTCCCAAGCAGGATGGCGACGGGCCGGGGAACGGGGCCAGGTGCCGAGCCACCGTCAACAACTGCTGCAACAGTCGATTCCGCCGGAAGATCCTCGATTGAGTCGACACGTGAGACGTGGACCGCGAACTGGGCGCCGGCTGCTGAACGGATCGCCTTTGGCGACCAGATGTCGGCGCCACCATGGGCAACGACGTCGAAGCCCAGGAACGCTGCTGTGCGGATCAGAGCACCGACGTTGCCCGGGTCGGAGATCTCCCAGAGGACGACCGAGTCCGCTGGTCGCGGATCGTCATCGGTTGGGATGGCCACAATCGCGATCGGCCCACGCGGGGTCTCTGTGCCGGAGAGTCGAGCGAGCACGGATCGGTCGACCTGGGTGGCACCGGGTGCTTCGCCCAGCGAAAACACCTCGATGACGTCGGCTCCGGACTCCATGGCCACCTCGAGGGCCCCGGGTCCTTCGACGAGCGTCCGGCCCTGGCGCCGGCGGTGCTTCGCTTCGTGGAGCTTGGCTGCTTCCACGACCCGCGGGTTGCGCGGGCTTGTGATGGCGCTCAAGCGGCGTTGGCGTCCTCAGCCATCTTGACGAGGGCTTCGAATGCGCCGGGGTCATTGACGGCCATGTCCGCGAGCATCTTGCGGTCGACATCGATCTCAGCGGCCTTCAGACCGGCCATGAACCGGGAGTACGACATGCCGTGGACGCGAGCTGCGGCGTTGATCCTGGAAATCCAGAGGCGACGGAACTCGCCCTTGCGTGCACGCCTGTCGCGATAGGCGTACTGCATCGAGTTCATGACCTGCTCGCGAGCCGCCCGATACCGACGGCTTCTAGCTCCGGTTGCGCCGGAGGCGCGGTCGAGAACCTTCTTGCGCTTCTTCTGGGCGTGGACAGCCCTCTTTACTCGTGCCATGGCGTCCTCCTCAGCGGCCCAGCATGCGGCGGGCGTTGCGGGCGTCCTTGCCGGTCAACGTGTTGTCGCCGTCGACCCGGCGCCAGCGGCGCGCGTTCTTCTTGTGGCGGTTGTGACCACGCCACGCCTTACGGTGGCGGATCTTGCCGCGACCCGTCACCTTCATACGCTTGGCGGCGCCCTTGTGAGTCTTCATCTTCGGCATGGCCGGTCTCCTGGTCTCTTCACTCTTCGCTGTCGTCGTTGTCAACGCTTGGCGTGACGGCATCCTCGTCATCGACGGTCGGATCATCTCTGTGGTCGAGGGCGAACCGGGTCGGAGCCAGCACCATGGTCATCTGGCGGCCGTCGAGGCGTGGTGCCTGTTCGACGGCTCCCCACGGATCGACCTCCCGGGACATCTGCTGGAGCAGGTCCATCCCCAACTCGGGATGGGTCACTTCCCTGCCACGGAACCTCATCGTCACCTTGACCTTGTCGCCGTGACGAAGGAATCGCTCGGCGCGACGCCTCTTCACCTCGAAGTCCGCCGTTCCGATCTTCGGCCGGAGCTGGACTTCCTTGATGACGGTCTTGGTCTGCTTCTTGCGAGACTCCCTGGCGCGAACCGACTGTTCGTACTTGAACTTGCCGTAGTCCATCATCCTGACCACCGGAGGACGTGCATCGGGGGCTACCTCTACGAGGTCGAGACCGAGCTGGTCAGCCAACCACCGCGCCTCTTCAATGCTCTTGATGCCGACTTGTCCCCCGGCCGGATCCACGAGCCGGACTTCGCGTACACGAATCCGGTCGTTCACCCTCGGTTCATTTGCGATGACAACACCTCCGTTCCGTCATTCTGTGCTCTCCAACGAGAAGAGCAGCACGCGCGGTGCTGCTCCATGACGTCCTCAATTGAACATCGACCTCAACGCGCCCTCGGGCGGTCGGGTGGGAAGCAGCGCTTCCGCTTGTGTGAGCCGGGAGTATACGAGGAGCGATCGCGCTGTCAACGCGGTGCCCGCAACGCCTGGAGCACCTGAGCGGTTCGGATCGCCGCATCCGCAGCTTCGGCACCCTTGTTCCCGTCGCCCGGACGGCTCCGCACGAGGGCGGCTTCAGGATCATCTGCGGTCAGGATCCCAAACGCGACCGGCACATCGAGGTCGAGAGCCACCCGCATGAGGCCCTCGGAGGCACGATGGGCCACGTGGTCGTAGTGATCGGTGTCGCCGCGAATGACGGCTCCCAGAGCGACTACGGCATCGCACCCTGCCTTGATCAGACCCGAGGCCACCAGGGGCAGCTCGAATGACCCGGGAACCTTCACCACCGTGACGGAATCGGCTCCAGCCGACTCGGCCAGATCGCGTGCCCCCACCAGCAAGCCATCGCTGATCTCAGCATGGAACGTGGCAACTGCGATGCCGATGTGCATCCCCGCGGCGTCGAGATCACCCGTGAGCTCGCGAGGACCCATCAGGAGATCGAGTGCCCCAGCTTGGAGACCTTGGTCTCGAGATAGGCGGCGTTGTCCGATCCCGGTTGCACTGTCAGCGCCTGGCGGCCCTCGACGGTGACTCCCAAGCGTTCCAGTGACGCGACCTTGTCCGGGTTGTTGGTGAGGACGGTGACGCTGCCCACCTTGAGGTCAGTCAGGATCTGCGCTTCCACGCCGTAGGTGCGGTCGTCAGCACCAAAGCCCAGCTCGAGGTTCGCCTCGACGGTGTCGCGTCCGGCGTCCTGGAGGGTGTATGCCTCGAGCTTGGCCATGAGTCCGATGCCGCGCCCCTCGTGTGATCTGTTGTAGATGAGGATGCCCGCTTCTTCCGAGGCGATGTGGGCAAGGGCGGCGTCGAGCTGCTCACCGCAGTCGCAACGCCGGGATCCGAACACATCTCCGGTGAGACACTCGGAATGGAGCCGCACCGGAACACCGGTTCGCCCGGCGACGTCGCCGTGGATGAGTGCCACATGTTCGGCTCCGTCGAGCATGGATCGGTAGCCGTAGACAGTGAAATCGCCGTGGCGCGTGGGAAGCCGTGCTTCGACCTTCCGCTCGACCAGTGCCTCGTTCTTCCAGCGGTACTCGATGAGCTCCTCGATCGAGATGATCAGCAGGCCGTGGCGTTCAGCGAAGTTGGAGAGGTCGTCACCGCGAGTCATCGTGCCGTCGTCGTTGACCACCTCGCACAGCACGCCGGCCGGGTAGAGACCCGCAAGCCTCGCAAGGTCGATCGCAGCCTCAGTGTGCCCGGGGCGCACCAGCACTCCCCCATCGGTGTACCGAAGAGGGAAGACGTGGCCGGGTCGAGTGAAGTCCACCGCACGGGCATCGGGCGACGTGAGGCCGACGATGGTGGCAGCGCGATCTCCGGCGGAGATGCCGGTTGTCGTATCCGGCGTGTAGTCGACGGACACCGTGAAGGCTGTCTTGTTGCTGTCTGTGTTGTCGACGACCATCAAAGGCAGGTCGAGCTCATCGAGGCGGTCACCGAGCAGTGGTGTACAGATCAGCCCGCTGGTGTGCCGGACCATGAAGGCCAGCTTCTCGGGCGTTGCCGACTCTGCAGCGAGGATGAGATCTCCCTCGTTCTCACGAGCTTCGTCATCGACCACGAGGATGAACTCCCCGTTGGCGATCGCCGCGATCGCCTGTTCGATCCGATCATCGGGCGTCTTCACGGTCACACGTTCCTCCCCACCAGCCGTTCGACGTACTTGGCAAGAATGTCGGCCTCCAGGTTCACCTTGTCGCCGACCTCGTTGCGTCCCAGGGTCGTGACCTCGAGCGTATGAGGGATGAGAGCCACCTCGAACCAGGACTCGCCCACGCCGGCCACAGTGAGGCTGACCCCATCGACTGTGACGGAACCCTTCTCGACGATGTACGCCATCAGCTCGCCCGGAGCCTCGACACGCAACGTCCTCTGCCCGGGGGAATCGTCGACACCGACGACCGAACCCGTGGCATCCACATGGCCCTGAACGATGTGGCCGTCGAACCTGCCCGATGCAGGCATCGCCCGCTCGACATTGACCCCATCACCCGTGCTGTAGCTACCCAGGGCAGTTCGGCGCAGAGTCTCCGAGATGACATCGACTGAGAAGGCATCACCCTCCAAGTCGGTCACGGTCAGACAGGCCCCGGCCACCGAAATCGAGTCTCCGATGCCGAGGCCTTCGGTCACCCCCGTGGCCTTGATCGACAGTCGGGCGCTCTCGTCGCCTTTGTCGATGGCAACGATCGAGGCCATCTCCTCAACGATGCCGGTGAACATCAGCAATCCCCCATGATCTTGACGGTGTCACCAAGCAGCTCGACGCTTGTGATGCTGACCA
>JABDMN010000071.1 GCA_013001485.1 Acidimicrobiia bacterium | reverse complement strand
CACATCGACAGTGCGCTCGCCGGGATGCTGGTGAGCACGGTGCCAATCGCGACAGTGCTCCTGGTGGTGGCGTTCACCAGGAACCTCCCCGGCGTCTACCAGCTGGGCGGGATCGCTCTAGGTTTCGTCGGCGTATTCCTGCTCGCCCAACCTGCCCTCGGTGGAGCCGGAGCTTCGACTCTTGGCGTGGCCTACGTCCTCATCGCGGTGTTCGGCTACGCCTTCTCGAACGTCCTGTACCCGCCGCTGCAGCACCGCTACGGCTCGCTACCCGTGATCATGTGGTCCCAGGTGGTTGCCACGGCTGCTTTGGCGCCGCTTGGCATCGCCGGTCTCGCCGCCTCTCGCTGGGAGTGGGCCTCGGTGGCCGCCGTGTTCATCCTGGGCGTGTTCGGAACGGGGATCGCCCGAGCGGTCCACATCACCCTCGTCGGGCGGGTCGGGCCGGCGCGTGGCACGCTGACCTCGTACTTCATCCCGATCATCGCTCTCTCGCTCGGTGTGGTGTTCCTCGACGAGGTCGTGGAGCCGATTCAGCTCATCGGCATCGGAGTGGCGTTGTCGGGCAGCTACCTGGTCAGCCGGAGGGAACGGGCGGGCTGACAGGGGAGAGCGCAGCAGAATGGCGGGGCCGTCGCCGTCTATTTGGATACGCTCGGTGGTAGTTGCGGATCGCAGGGGAAGGGATTCGTTGTGCCGATGTCGGAAGCCGAGAAAACTCAGGCGTTGGAGCGCGCACAGGCGTGGTGGGAGGGCAAACCTCCGAATCTGTCCAATGCTGCCAACTACGGCTGGGAGGACGCGCCACCCGACGCCAAGCCATATGTCTGCGACGGGTGTAGCGGCCTCATCGACAGCCGAGAGGGCACCTCCCTCGTCGGGTCATACATGCGGTGCGCGAACTGCACGAAACGCATATTCGCGAACTAGGACAATCGAGCCGACCTAAGTCCCTTGCGCTAGCTGACGGGGGAGAGCGCAGCAGAGATCGAGGCCATGGTTTCGGCGCGCGCCGAGAAGTAGGCCCACCGACCCCGTTGCTCGCGCTCGATGATTCCTGCCTCACGCAGAACCTTCAGATGATGGCTCACGGTCGGTTGGCTCAGCCCCAGCGGAGCTTCGAGATCACACGCACACACCTCGCCTGCGGCCGTCATCAGGTTGAGGATGCGGAGACGGGCAGGGTCGGCCAGTGCCTTCATGACACCGGCCAGTTCGGTGGCGTCGTCTGTCGACAGGGTGGGCGTAGACCCGGGGATGCAACACACGGGGATTTCGTTCATGTTTACATATTGACAGAGATCGATATGTATGCCAAGCTCCGTATTGAAGGTCATCGATATGTAAGGAGAACCCCATGTCCCGTGTTCAGCTCGCTCTCAACGTCAGCGATCTCGAGAAGGCCGTCGACTACTACGGCAGGCTCTTCGACGCCGAGCCTGCCAAACGCAAGCCGGGGTACGCCAACTTCGCCATCGAGCAGCCGCCGCTGAAGCTCGTCCTCATCGAGAAGGAGGACGGGGGCACCATCAACCACCTCGGTGTCGAGGTCGAGTCGATTGACTCGGTCCGGCACGCAGAGACCCGTCTCCTCGACGATGGCGTGGCCACTACCCCCGAGCAGGGCGTCTGCTGTTACGCCGAACAGGACAAGGTGTGGACGAACGACCCCGATGGCGTGGCCTGGGAGGTCTATACCGTTCTCGCCGACGCCGACTCGATGGAAAGGTCGGCGGCAACGGCCTGTTGCTAGCTGTCGATCTCGTGCCGAGATGGTCGGAGCTGCTCGGCCATCTCATCGAGGAACGCCTGGACACCCGACACGACCTGGTGGGTGCGCACCGAATGGGCGATGTCGAAGGCATGGGTCGCCCCCGGGACCTCCGCATAGGCCACGGGGCTCCGCGACTCTGCCCGCAGGGCATCGACGAAGTGCCGCGCCTCGTCCGACCGCACCAGCGAGTCGTGGGTGCCGTGGATCACGAAGAACGGTGGCGCATCCTGGTGCACCTGATCGAGGGGAGAGGCCTCCCGGTAGCGCGGTGAATCGGGGTCGACGGGCTCCTTCATGACCGCACGGGGGATCAACGGCCAGTTGTCGCGGGTTTCGTTGCGGTTGAGGAAGTCGTAGACCCCGTACAGCGGGACGGCTGCCTGAACCGACGTGTCGGTGCTCTCGAATCCCGGCTGGTACTCGGGGCGGTTGGCCGTCAAGGCCAGCAGGGCCGACAGGTGTCCGCCGGCCGAGCCACCCGTGACCGCGATGAAGGAGCCGTCGCCACCGAACTCAGCGGCGTTTTGCCGGAGGAACGCGATGGCTCGTTTGAGTGCGATGAGATGGTCGGGGAACGTCGCTTGTGGGCTCAGCGGGTACGAGACCGAAGCGGCCAACCAGCCATCCCGGGCCATCCGGTGCAGCAGCGGCCGTGCCTGCTGACGTTTGTGGCCGCCCCGCCAGCCGCCACCGTGGATCTGGACGACGATCGGTTTGCCATGCCCGGCCGTTCGATAGAGGTCGAGCGTGAGGCCGTCGCTGTACTCGACGTCCTCGAGAACCTCGATGTGATCGGGGGTGCGGTAGGGGTAGCCGGCAAGGGCCCGCCGCCACTCGACTTCCGCCTCGAGGTCGTCAATGCCGATCTCGGCGAGGGCCCGCCGCAGCACTGGAAGGGCGCGGTGTGCTCGTGCCTGGAGGACGCCGTACCCGATCCAGGTGAGGACCGTCAGGGCGACACCGATCTGGCCCGTCGGGTGCTCGAGGGCACCGAGCCAGATGGCGACGACGCCGATGACGGCGTGAAAGGCGATGCGGATCGGAATCAGTTCGGCAACGAGCATCGCCGGCAACCACCACGGTTGAAGGGCGGGATGTCGTTCGGGGCGCGGCCGGCGCAGGGCATTGACCGCCCCAACGAGGCCGATGACCCCGACAACGAACAACACGACAGCGGCAAACCCGGACATCTGGTGTATTCCAACACACTCGGGCGCTCGAGCCTTCCAGAAGGAATCCCTCGGGTGATCTCTCCGGTATCGTGGCGGTTCGCTGGCTGAGAAGGGAAGATCGGGTGGAGATCGAGATCGGTATCGCAAAATCCGGTCGTCGGGCATGGGGCTTCGACGACATCGCAATCGTGCCGAGCCGCAGGACTCGCGACCCCGACGACGTCTCGACCACCTGGGAGATCGACGCCTTCACCTTTGAGATCCCGATGATGGCGTCGGCGATGGACTCGGCGGTTTCTCCGACTACTGCGATCGAGATCGGCAACCTCGGCGGCCTCGCC
>JABDMN010000050.1 GCA_013001485.1 Acidimicrobiia bacterium | reverse complement strand
AGCAACTGGCAACTAGCAACTAGCAACTAGCAAGTGGCTGGCAACCAATCGCCATCTCTACCCTCAGGTTGTGCAGTTCGATTACGACATCGGCATCATCGGGAGCGGGTTTGGTGGCAGCGTGGCTGCTCTTCGGCTGACCGAGAAGGGCTATCGCGTCGCTGTGTTCGAGGCAGGGCGCAGGTACGACGACGAGAGCCTCCCGAAGTCGAGCTGGAACCTCCGCAAGTTCTTCTGGGCACCGAAGCTCGGCATGCGTGGCATCCAGCGGCTGACGCTGCTTCGTGATGTGCTGGTTCTATCGGGATCGGGAGTCGGTGGCGGGTCACTGGTGTGGGCAAACGTCTGTTACGAGCCACTCGACGAAGCGTTCGCCGACCCCCAGTGGGCTGCAATCACAGACTGGAAGGCCGAGCTAGCTCCGCACTACGACCAGGCGCGACGCATGCTCGGCGTCGAACGAGTCCCGTTCGAAACCAACGCCGACTCCGTGATGAGATCAGTAGCTCGTGACATGGATGCCGAAGACACATTTCACCTCGCCGACGTTGCAGTTCACTTCGGTGTCGCCGAGGAGAGCTCTGGGGATCCCTACTTCGGAGGTGCCGGCCCTGAACGACACGGCTGCCGTCACTGTGGTGGCTGCATGGTTGGGTGTCGCTACAACGCCAAGAACCGCCTCGACAAGAACTACCTCCACCTCGCCGAGGCGACGGGGGCCACCGTCCACCCCAGCCACGAAGTCACCGATGTCGCGCCCCTCGCTGACGGCGGCTATCGGATCACCGCCCGTCGCCCCGGGTGGGGCCGCAAGGACCTCACCTACACAGTGGGACAGGTCGTGTTCGCCGCCGGTGCCCTCGGCACCACCCGCCTGCTTCTGCGCCTCAGAGACGAGGGTCGGTTCACCGAGATGTCGGACCGGCTTGGCTATCAGGTTCGCACCAACTCCGAAGCCATCGTTGGGGCGTCCGCTCCGGATGCGTCGGTCGACTACTCACATGGTGTCGCCATCACTTCGTCGTTCCAGCCCGATTCAGACACGACGATCGAACCGGTGCGCTATCCAAAGGGCAGCAACTCGATGGGGCTACTGACGACGATCCTGGTCGATGGTGGCCGAGGACCGCAATGGCTCCGATTCCTGGTGACGGCGTTGCGTCACCCGATCGCGTTCCTGCGCTCGTTGTCGGTGCGGAGATGGTCGGAGCGGACCGTGATCCTGCTGGTCATGCAGAGCATCGACAACAGCCTGCGGGTGTTCCGCAAGAAGGGCTGGCTGGGAACACGGCTGACATCCGCTCACGACACGGGCAAACCGAGCCCTCGCCATCTCCCGATCGCCAACGAGGCCGCTCGCTCGTCCGCAGCCCACATGGGCGGGATGGCCGGCAGCTCACTCAACGAGGTGCTGCTCGACATTCCGCTGACCGCCCACATCCTCGGCGGCGCGTGCGTCGGTGCATCTCCAGAGAACGGCGTCGTCGACGCCTATCACCGTGCGTTTGGGCATCCCGACGTCCACGTCGTCGACGGAGCAGCAGTCGCAGCCAACCTCGGCGTCAACCCGTCGCTGACGATTACCGCAATGGCAGAACGAGCCATGGCAATGTGGCCGAACAAGGGAGAGAAGGATCCCCGACCCGCTCAAGGCGAGCCCTACCGCCGGGTGGAGCCGATAGCCCCCCACTCCCCCACAGTCCCAACCGGAGCCTCAGGCGAGCTCAGACTCCGGTAGCCGGTAGCCGGGAGCCGGCAGCCCTCGGCTACCAGTCGCCAGCTACCAGCCAAGAAACCGAGCCCGGACTCGCAGCTACTCCGTAATAGTGGGAAGCCCGGCGCCCAACCACGCTGTGATCCCGCCGTCGACGTCGTAGACCTCGGAGAACCCGAGATCTTTCATGATGTCGATCGTCGTGCCGGAGCGGTTCCCGGAGTTGCAATAGATCAGGTACGGCGTGTCCTTGTCCAACACGTCGAGCCGCGACTGGAAATACGAGTCGTAGAAGTCGATGTTCACCGAGTCCGACAGGTGAGGTCCGGAGAACTCTTCGGGAGTGCGGACATCGAGGACCACGAGACCCGAAGGCGGATCGTCGAGGATCTCCTGCGCCTCGGCGGGCGAAACCAGATCGAACGTCGCAGTCGCAGAGCCACCACAGGCAGCAACAACCAGTCCGACAAGAACGAGAAGGGCGATGAGCCTCTTCATCCCGATCACATCCTCTCAACCATCGCGGAGGCGAACTGAGAGGTCTTGACCTCCGTCGCACCTTCCATCAACCGGGCAAAGTCATAGGTGACGATCTTCTCGGCGATCGCCGCTTCGAGAGATGCCTCGATCCGGTCGGCAACCTCGTCCCACCCCATATATCGAAACATGTTGGCTCCCGACAGGATGACTGAGCCAGGGTTCACCTTGTCCATCCCGGTGTACTTGGGCGCAGTCCCGTGCGTCGCCTCGAACACCGCAACGCCGGTGTCGTAGTTGATGTTTCCGCCGGGAGCTATGCCTATCCCGCCGACCTGAGCCGCCAGGGCGTCCGAGAGATAGTCGCCATTCAGGTTCATCGTGGCGACGACGTCGTATTCGGCCGGACGCAAGAGGATCTGCTGCAAGAACGCATCGGCGATCGAGTCTTTGACCAGAAGCCGATCTCCCGGGTCGCCACCCGATTCCTCCCACGACACCGCGACATCGTCGAATTCGTCCTTCACCAGCTCGTATCCCCATGTGCGGAACGCGCCCTCGGTGAACTTCATGATGTTGCCCTTGTGCACGAGCGTGACCGAGTCGCGCTTGTTGGCGATGGCGTACTTGATGGCTGCACGAATCAGGCGCTTCGACCCTGACTCCGAGATCGGCTTGATACCGAGGCCGCTGTCGACACGAATGTCCCAGTCGTATTGCTCCTTCATGAACTCCAGAAGGCGCTGGGCTTCGGGGGTTCCTGCCTCGAGCTCCTTGCCGGCGTACACGTCCTCGGTGTTCTCACGGAAAATGACCATGTCCACGAGCCCTGGGCTCTTCACAGGGCTGGGCACACCTTCGTACCAGCGCACCGGACGCAGGCACACGTACAGGTCGAGGATCTGACGCAGAGCAACGTTGAGGCTGCGGATACCGCCGCCGACCGGCGTCGTGAGCGGACCCTTGATGCCGACGAGGTGTTGCTCGAATGCTTCGATGGTGGCTGCCGGCAGCCACTCTCCGGTGCGGTCAAAGGCCTTCTGGCCGGCCAGCACCTCTTTCCACTCGATGCGCCGAGCACCGGCGTAGGCCTTCTCGACGGCAGAGTCGAAGACGTGCACGGCAGCCGCCCAGATGTCGGGGCCGATGCCGTCGCCCTCGATGAAGGGAATGATCGGCTCGTCGGGCACTTCGAGCCCGTGCTCTCCCATTGTGATCGCGGTCGGCATGAATCTCCTCGGATGGTTCTCGGTGTGAGGAGGCTAGTGGCCGTTGGTTTCTGGTCCAGCCGTCTGCTCTGCGAGCATCACGGTGTTGGCGAGCAGACAGGCCACGGTCATCGGCCCTACTCCTCCGGGCACCGGCGTGATGGCGCCTGCGACCTCGACCACGGAGTCGAAGTCGACATCGCCGACCAGTCCGTCGTCGGTCCGGTTGATGCCTACGTCGACGACGGCTGCCCCCGGCTTGACCATTGAGCCATCGATCATCCGGGGACGGCCGATAGCCACGACCAGGATGTCGGCAGCGCGAATCTCGGCGGAGAGGTCGGCAGTACGGGAATGGGTCATCACCACTGTGGCGTCCACACCCTTGGCGCCAAGCAACATCGCCAGCGGACGGCCCACCAGGAACGACCTGCCGACGATGACTGCCTTCTTGCCAGAGACCGCGATGTCGTAGTGGTCCAGGAGGCGCATGATGCCTTGCGGGGTTGCTGCGACCGGGGCGTGCCGTGAGAGCACCAGGCGTCCCAGGCTGAACGGGTGCAACCCGTCTGCGTCCTTGGCCGGGTCGATGCCCTCGACGGCGGCGTCGCCATCAAGACCCTCAGGAAGGGGAAGTTGGAGGATCATGCCGTCCACGGCTGGGTCGGCGTTCAGTGCCCTGATGGCATCTTCGACCTCGGCCTGAGTCGCCGTCGCCGGCAGGTGGACGTCGAACGACTTCATTCCGGCGGCCTCGGCAGCCCGATGCTTCGAACCGACATACACCGCAGATGCGGGATCGTCGCCAACCATCACTGTCGCCAGACCTACTGACTTCCCGATCTCGGCGAGTGCAGCGACACGGTCAGCCACCTCGGACCGCACCTGTGCGGCAACCGCCCTTCCGTCGATGATCTGGGCTGTCATCTCAGTGGCGGAAATGCCGGTGGCCGGTGAAGACCATGACGACGTTGCGTTCGTTGGCGGCTGCGATGACCTCATCATCTCGCTTCGATCCCCCGGGCTGGACGACCGCAGCGACGCCGGCGTCGACCAGCGTGTCCAAACCATCTCGGAACGGGAAGAACGCGTCCGATGCGGCGACGCCGCCTTCGGCCCGCTTGCCCGCACGGGCGACCGCGCGCTCGGCGGCGCCGACACGGGACTGATCACCGGCACCCACCCCGACGGCAGCACCGTCGGTGGCGATCACGACGGCGTTCGACTTGGTGGAGGCCGCAACAGCCCAGGCAAGGCGGAGGTCGGTCATCTGTTCATCGGTGGGAGCGATGTCGGTGACGACCCGCCATTCGGTCTTTGCTATCACGTCTCGAGTCTGGGCCAGCATCCCGTCCTCCAGCCTCCTCATATCGAGGTCGCCGCGGTGAGGCGCCTCCGCCGCAATCAGCCGCAGAGATGCCTTGGCCGATAACACGTCGATAGCAGCCGCATCGAAATCCGGCGCGATGACCACCTCGGTGAAGTTGCGGGCGATGAGCTGCGCAGCCGACTCGTTCATAGGCCGGTTGAGGGCCACGATCCCGCCAAATGCCGACAGCGGGTCACATTCCCAAGCACGATCGAATGCCGTTGCCACGTCGTTGGCGACGGCGACACCACAGGGGTTCGTGTGTTTGACCACCACAGCCGCCGGCTCGTCGAAGCCACAGACGAGGGCCCAGGCTGCCTCGGCGTCTGCGTAGTTGTTGAACGACATGGCCTTGCCCTGGAGCAACCGGGCTGATGACCACCATGGCGAGCGGCCCGACACCCGGTAGACGGCAGCGGGCTGATGAGGGTTCTCGCCGTAGCGAAGGCTGTCGTAGCGCTCGAGCGGGAGCACCATCGACTCGGGCAACGCATCATCTCGGTGCATCCAGTTGACGATCGCAGCGTCGTAGCTCGCCGTGGCGTAGAAGGCGGCAGACGCCAGGCGCTTCCGCTGCTCGAGCGTCAGGCCCCCTGCCTCGACAGCCGACGCCACCTCCTCGTACTGGTCGGGAGACGTGACAGCGGCAACGTGAGCGTGGTTCTTGGCGGCGGCCCTCACCATCGTCGGACCACCGATATCGATCTTCTCGATGGCAGCGGCCTCGGTGACGTCGGGATCGGCGACGGTCGCTGAGAACGGGTAGAGGTTCGACACGACCAGCTGAATCGGCTCGATACCCCGCTCGGCCAGATCAGCGCGGTGAGCCGGATCGTCCAGGTCTGCGAGAAGGGCCCCGTGAATCACGGGGTGCAGGGTCTTGACGCGGCCACCCAGCATCTCGGAGGCACCGGTGACATCGGCAACTCTGGTGACCGGCAGCCCGGCAGCCTCGAGAACTGCAGCGGTCCCGCCCGAGGAGACCAGCTCAACCCCGGCTGCAGCCAACCGTTCGCACAGCTCGACCACTCCTGTCTTGTCCCACACAGACACCAGGGCCCGCTTCACGCGCAACGCGGTCACTGCCACACCACCTGGCGCTCGGACACTTCGAGCCTGCTGTGGGCGAGGGCCTTGACCACTTCTGGGTACAGCCGGTGTTCATGT
>JABDMN010000405.1 GCA_013001485.1 Acidimicrobiia bacterium | reverse complement strand
GGGGGGCCCGACTTGTTTCACTGCCGCGTTGACACGGCCTGTCCTGCGACCGGCTACTCCACCATCTTGCGTCGGAAAGCGACTACTGCGATGACGACGACTACCGCGGTGTAGCCGAACACCCAGTAGACATCGCTCGCCACCACGTTGAAGCTCGCTCCGTAGACCATTGCACTTCGGGTGGCGTCGATGGCGTGGGTGAAGGGGAACAGGTCACCAACCGTTACCAGCGGCCCGCCGATCTGTTCGAGATTGATCCATGCCCCTCCGAAGATCGTGGCCAGCAGGATCACCATGTAGGCGAAAGGCACCTGCCGTGTGCTCATCGTGGACCCGAAGACGACCCCGAGAGCGATGTAGAAGATCGCCATGGACACCATCACGATCGCCGCGATCCAGATGCTGCTGTTCAGTTCGAGCCCGAAGAAGAGCCCGATCCCGATGATCACCAGGGCCTGAACGGCGGCGACAGGGAGATACGGCGTCGTGTACCCGGCCGTGAAGTCGTTTGCGCTCAACGGCGCCGTGAGCAGACGCTTGAAGAGGGCGCTTTCCCGGTCTCGGGTGATCGTCATGGCCATCGAGAACATGAGCATCACGAACCCGAAGAAGATCAACCCAGGGGCGAGGCTGGTTGCCTCGAAGTAGGCGTCCGCCCCGCTGAACAGCTGAAGAACCAGCAGCATCAGCACCGGAAGTCCGATGGTCAGGCCCAGCGACAACGGATCCCGCCAGACCTCTTTGAAGTTCCTCTTGGCGAGTTCTGCAGACCTCATTCGCGCAACTGCTTTCCTGTGAGCTGAACGAACACGTCGTCCAGCGTGACCTTCTTCGTGTACGCCGCCGTGACAGTGACCCCCATTGGACGCAGGACGTCCTGCACGTCGTAGAGGCTCACGTCGTCCGCGTTGATCTCGGCACCGCCCTCGGTTGGGTGCGCGGACGGCCACTTCGACCGCAGGGCCGCGACCCCGGCGTCGGTGAGGTCTGGCGTCTCGATCACCACCACCGTCCCCGACGACGTCTCGTCCTTCAACTCGGCCGGTGTACCTAGGGCGATCACCTTGCCGTGGTCGATGACTGCGACTCGATCGGCGAGGGCATCGGCTTCTTCCAGGTAGTGCGTGGTCAGCAAGATCGTGGTGTCGCCCTTGAGCGTCTCGATGTACTCCCAGATGATGCGTCGCGACTGCGGATCGAGGCCGAGGGTTGGCTCATCGAGGAACAGCACCTGGGGTCCGGTCACCAATGCCATGGCGATGGACAGCCGCCGCTTCATTCCGCCGGAGTACTTGCCAACTTTCTCGTCTGCCCGGCTCGTCAGCGCCATCATCTCGAGCATCTCCGCCGAGCGGGCTTTCGTCGTGGCCGTGTCGATGCCGTGGAGGCCGGCCATCAGCGACAGGTTCTCCCAGGCGTTCAGGTGGGTGGCTATCGCCGTCTCCTGAGGGGAGATGTCGATGATCTGCTTGACCGCCATGGGCTCGGATGTCACGTTGTGACCCATGACCCGGGCCTCGCCACCGCTGGGTCGAAGCAGACAGCACAGCATCGAAATGGCGGTTGTCTTGCCTGCGCCGTTGGGTCCGAGCAGGGAGAACAGCTCACCCTTGTGGACTTCGAGGTTGATGCCGTCCACGGCGACCAGGTCGCCGAAGGCACGGCGCAGGTCACGAGTCTCGATCGCGAGGTTGCCGGAGTCTCCGCTCATACGTCTCCCTGGTAGCCGTGTCCCCCATCCGACCTTGGCATGCTTGCAAGGAATAGAGGCGTGGTGCCCCAGGCAGACGGACTGTGGCCCCCGGTCACGCGGCGAGTCTGGTTAGACGTCCTCGCCCGGCGAGATGAGCGGGCCCCGCGTGAGCGGGTGGTCGGTCACCCGGATCGGGTGCTCATACACCTCGCTCAGCAGGCCAGCGTCGAGAACGTCTGTGGGGATCCCGTCGGCAACGATCTCTCCGTGCCCGAGCACGACCACCCGATCTGCGGCCCGTGCCGCGGCATTGAGGTCGTGCATCACCGCGACCACAGCGCAGCCGCTCGCCGCTAGCCGGCGGAGGGTGGTCAGCACTCGTTCGGCATGGCCGATGTCCAGACCACTCGCCGGCTCGTCGAGGAGGAGCACCTGGGTCTCCTGGGCGAGGACACGCGCCAGGTGTGTGCGCTTCGCCTCGCCTGAAGACAGCGTGCTGAAGACGTGGTCGGCGAGCCCGGCGAGATCCATGGCATGCAGGGCGTCGGTGATTCTCACGCCGTCGTCGGCAGATGCGGACCATGGATGCCTCCCCATCGCCACGACTTCGCGCACCGTGAACCTGATCTCTTTCAGGAGATCGGCCGGGAGATATGCCCGATGACGGGCCAGGACATCGGGCGGGGTGCGGACGATGTCGGTGTCGGCCATGGTCACCGTGCCCGATGTGGCTCGAAGCACACCGGCAAGTATCGCCAGCAGCGTGGACTTGCCGGCGCCGTTTGGCCCAACGACGGCAACGAGCTCGCCACGCTCAACTGCAACCGACGTCTCGGCCAGGATTGTGCTCCCATCGACGATGTAGCTCACGCCAGAGGCCTCGAGGTAGCTCACAGCGGCCGCCGCCTCAGGAGGATGGCGACGAGGACGGGACCGCCCACCGCTGCGGTGACGACGCCGAGCGGGATCTCCACGGTTGCGGCGACTGTGCGGATCGTCACATCAGCCGCCAGCACGATGACGGCGCCGAGGCTCACGGACGCCCAGATGAGACCGCGGTGCGTCGGGCCGACGAGCCGGCGTCCGAGCAGCGGAGCGAGCAGTCCGACGAAGCCGACCACTCCCGCGATGGATACGGCGGCCCCCACCGTGAGGGCAACGGCGGCGAGGACCACCCGGGTCAGCATTGCGACGTCGACTCCCAGCGTGGCGGCCTGCACGTCTCCAAGCGCAATGAGGTCGAGCTGGCGGGATCGCGAGACGAGCAGAGCCTGGCCGACGATTGCGAGGGGAGCGCCAACGGCGACGATCTTCCAGGTTGTGGCCCCGAGTCCGCCGAAGACGAAGTAGGTGAAGGTCGGGAGCCGGGGACTATCCACCGAGAAGATCACGATCAGGGTCCAGGCGAGGAGAGCAAAGCCGACTGCGATACCGCTGAGGACGAGCGAGTTGGCGTCGACGGCACCGGCCGCCAGGCGCCGGATGAGCACGGCGGCGGCGCCTGCCGCCAGGCATGCGAGGGCGGCTGGGAGCACCGGCCATGAACCCCACGGAGTGAGCCAGGCCCCGACGACGAGTCCGAAACCGGCGGCCGAAGACAGGCCCAGGAGGTACGGCTCGGCGATCGAGTTGCGAAGGAGTCCCTGGAGGGCGGCGCCGGAAGCACCCAGCGTCCCGCCAACGAGGATCCCCCCGATCACGCGAGGCATGCGGATGTCCCACACGATCGCATCTGCCAAACGCTCCGCCTCGCCGATGCCGAGGCGGGCGAACAACGCCGACCAGACGTCGGACGGGGAGATCGACGCAGCACCCACAAAGAGGCCGAGCAGTGCCAGCGCCACCACGGCGCCCCCAATGGCAAGCTGGCGTCGGGTCACTGGTTCAGGTCGGCGAGGTCATCGATCAAGAGCCGCAGCGACTCGGCGACCCGCGGACCCAGCGTGAGAAAGTCACCTTCGGGATACACGAGGACCGCTCCCGCCTCTCCAGCAGGCGTCTGGCCGACCCCGGGGATCTCGAGGAATTGCTCGACTC
>JABDMN010000340.1 GCA_013001485.1 Acidimicrobiia bacterium | reverse complement strand
GTGGTGGAGGAGGCCGAGAGCCTCGATGAGATGATCGAGACGACCTCTCGGGGTTGGCGGGTCAACCGCATGCCCGCCGTGGACCGCAATGTCCTGCGGATCGCCGTGTGGGAGCTCAAGAACACAGACACCCCAACCGGCGTCGTCATTTCCGAGGCCGTCCGGATGGCGAAGGAGTTCTCGACCGAACGGTCCGGGAGCTTCGTCAATGGAGTTCTGGCGACGCTGACAACCTCGATCCGGGGCGACACTGAGACCCCCGATTCGACTGCTAGCGTCGCGTCCCGAACCGACCTTTAAGTCCGGTCCAGTGAGGCCGGGAAGGAGGGACATGCGCGCTGGCATGTGTGATGCATCGTGAAACGGGTGCTCGAATCGTCCGACGTCGAGCGGATCACTCGACGGATGGCTCACGAAATCGTCGAACGAAACCACGGACCTGATCGTGTTGTCCTCGTCGGGATCCACACCAGAGGCGTTCCGATGTCCGAACGCCTCGCAGCCGAGATCGGCAAGATCGAAGGCGTAGAGGTCCCGGTAGGCACACTCGACATCGGCCTGTACCGGGATGATCTCTCCAGCAGGCCCACCGTCGCCCTGGCAAAGACATCGCTGCCGTCATCGCTCGAGGGCACAGTCGTGGTGCTCGTCGACGACGTGTTGTTCACCGGTCGCACCATCCGCGCAGCACTCGACGCCCTCGCCGACCTCGGGAGGCCTCAGGCCGTCCAGCTCGCTGTCCTCGTCGATCGAGGTCATCGTGAACTGCCGATCCGTGCAGATTTCGTCGGAAAGAACCTGCCCACCTCGGCTTCGGAACGGGTGACGGTGCGTCTCCACGAGATCGATGGTGAAGAGGGAGTCTGGCTGGGGGAAGCGGAATGACCGGACCACATCTGTTGACCACTGAGGGCCTCGAGAGAGAAGCGCTCGAGTCGCTGCTGCAAGACGCCGCCGAGTTCCGTGATGTCCTGGATCGGCCGATTCCCAAGGTTCCCGCTTTGCGAGGCAAGACGGTCGCAACGATGTTCTTCGAGCCGTCGACCCGCACCAGGATGTCCTTCGAGAGGGCAGCTCGGGCGTTGTCGGCGGACACCATGTCGTTTTCGCCGGGCACGTCGTCGCTGTCCAAGGGTGAATCCCTCAAGGACACTGCTCTGACGATCGAGGCGATGGGCGCCGACTTGATCGTCGTGCGTCACAAGAGCACCGGAGCGCCGTGGCGGGTCGCCGAATGGGCCTCCGTCCCGGTCGTCAACGGAGGAGACGGCGCCCACCAGCATCCGACCCAGGGGCTCCTCGATTGCCTGACCCTCGTGCAACGATTCGGCGCACTCGACGGCTCCCGGATCGCCATCGTGGGAGACATCCGACACAGCCGTGTCGCCCGATCCGACATCTTCGCGTTCGCCACGCTCGGGGCTGAGGTCACCCTGGTGGCGCCTCCGACCTTGCTGCCGAACGATGTGGTCGGTTGGCCGGTGACCGTGAGCCACGATCTCGATGCCGTCCTGACAGAGGTCGATGCGGTCTATCTGCTCAGGGTCCAATCCGAACGTGGGGGAACTTCTCTCTTCCCTTCGGTTGCCGAGTACCGCTCGAGGTTCGGGATGACCTGGGACCGATTCCGGGCGATGAAGCCCGACACCGTCGTGTTGCACCCGGGGCCAATGATCCGCGGAATCGAGATCGACGATGCCGTCGCCGACCACCCAAGGTGTCTCGTCCTCGACCAGGTCACCAACGGAGTCGCCGTGCGGATGGCGGTTCTGTTCCAGCTGTTGGGAGGCGAACGTGAGTGACTTGACGCTCCGCAATGCCACAGTCGCCACCAGTGCCGGTGTCGTCGACGGTGCCGACGTGACGGTCACAGATGGAGTCGTCACCGGAATCGGCGTCGGACTCGACGAGGTCGGCGAGGTGATCGACTGCACTGGAATGTGGGTCGGTCCCGGCTTTGTCGACATCCACACGCACCTGCGCGAACCGGGCCAGGAGTGGAAAGAAGACATCGAGTCTGGATCGCGGGCTGCTGCTGCTGGTGGCTTCACTGCGATCGTCGCGATGCCCAACACCGACCCTGCAACGGATGCCGGGCACCTGGCACGCTACGTCGTCGACCGCGGTCGCCAGGTGGGCATCGTCAGCGTCTCTGCTGCGGGCGCCATCAGCGAGGGCCGGCTCGGGCAGCGTCTGGCTCATCTCGACGAGCTATGGGACGCCGGCGTCAGGGTGTACACCGACGACGGCGACACTGTTGCCGATGCCGGTCTCCTCCGTCGAGCCATGGAGTACCTCGCCGAGCGAGGAGGCGTCATCGCCCAGCACTGCATCGACCCGGGACTCGCCGCAGGCGGCCACATGCACGAGGGCACGGTTTCGAGCCGGTTGGGCATGGCCGGTGTTCCCCGTCAGGCCGAAGAGACGATCATCGAAAGAGACCTGGCCCTGGTTCGGCTATCGGGCTGCCGCTACCACGTCCAGCACATCTCGACAGCGGGTGCTGTGGCCCTGGTCGCATCGGCCAAGGAGGAGGGCTTGCCGGTGACCGCCGAGGCGACACCTCACCATCTGGCATTTGATCACGGGCGAGTCGAAGAGACAGATCCCGTGTACAAGATGATGCCGCCGTTGCGGGATCCAGATGACGTGGCTGCGGTACGCGATGCCCTGCGGGACGGGACCATCGATTGCGTCGCCACCGATCATGCGCCTCACGCGGCTCACGAGAAGGACGTGCCATGGGAGGAGGCTCCCTTTGGTGTAACCGGGTTGGAGTGGGCGGCTGCAGTGGTCAACACACACGTCGGTCTCGATCCGCTCGCCTTCTTCGACCGGATGAGTACGGCGTCGGCGGCAATCGCACAGGTTCCCGACCAGGGGTCTCTCCGCGAGGGCGAAATGGCCAATCTTGTCGTGTTCGATCCGGCAGCGGAGGCCGACACCTCACAAACGCTGTCGAAATCGTCGAATGCCCCCTACCTCGGAAGCGTCCTGACCGGGTCCGTCCAACTGACCGTCGCCAACGGTGAGGTGACCCATCGGTTGGGCTCCGAGGTGACCACGTGAGACCGGCGCTACTCGCCACCGCAGACGGGGCCGTCTTCCGCGGCGAGTACGTCGGAGCCGATGCCGTGGGTATCGGCGAGGCAGTGTTCAACACGGCGATGTCGGGGTATCAGGAGGTCGTCACCGATCCGTCCTATGCCGGCCAGGTGGTGGTGATGACTGCTCCGCACATCGGCAACTACGGAGTGAGCCGCGCGGATGAACAGGCTTCCCGTCCCCATGTGGCGGGGTTCGTGGTGAGAGCTATGGCTAGCCGCCACTCATCGTGGAGGTCAGAGGGAGGCTTCGCCGAATACCTGACGAGCCATGGCGTCGCCGCGATCTCGGGCGTGGACACCCGGCGACTCACGCGTCACTTGCGCGACCACGGCGCGATGCCAGTGGCCATGGGATCCGACGTCGACGAGGCCGAACTCGTCGCGATCGCTTCCCAGGCACCGACGATGGAGGGCCAGGACCTGGCGACAGGCGTCTCGACCGACCAAGCATGGGTCGCCGAGGCCGCTGGTGAGGAGCGGGCCCGCATCGTTGCCGTCGACTTCGGCATCAAGCGTGACATCGTCGATGCCTTCGCCAACCGGGGGTGTCGGGTCGACATCGTCCCTGCCGGAGCATCGGCTGCGGAGATCATGGCTCTCAGCCCCGACGGTGTCTTCCTGTCGAATGGACCAGGCGACCCGGAGCCGCTGGTTGGGCCGACCACCATGGTGCGTGAGCTCCTTGGACAGGTTCCCGTCTTCGGCATCTGTTTGGGGCACCAGGTGCTGGGACTTGCTCTAGGCGCGTCCACGTTCAAGCTGCCGTTCGGCCATCACGGAGGCAACCATCCGGTTCGTCGTCTCGAGGACGGATCGGTTGAGATCACGAGCCAGAACCATGGGTTCGCCGTCGATCTCTGGTCGCTCACCGAGGGCACGGCACCGGAGCCTGAGGCAATGGCGGGGCCCGAACAGCTTCCCACAACCGTGAGCACGAGCTTCGGGGAGGTACGGCCCACCCACCAGAATCTCAACGATGGAACCCTCGAGGGCCTCGAGTGTCTCGAGACGCCGGCGTTCTCGGTGCAGTACCACCCGGAAGCAGCACCGGGGCCCAACGATGCCAAGGTCTTGTTCGATCGATTCGTCGAGCGCGTGGCTGGATCTCCCGGTGCCTAGGCGAGACGACATCCATTCGATCCTGGTGATCGGGTCTGGACCGATCGTCATCGGGCAGGCCTGCGAGTTCGACTACTCGGGCACGCAGGCGATCAAGGTCCTTGCCGCCGAGGGCTACCGAGTGATCCTGGTGAACTCGAACCCGGCGACGATCATGACCGACCCTGAGTTCGCTGATGCCACCTACATCGAGCCCATCACCCCCGAGGTTGTGGCGTCGATCATCGAAAAGGAGCGACCCGACGCGGTTCTCCCGACCCTTGGCGGCCAGACGGCCCTCAATGTCACGACCGTCCTTGACGACCGGGGCGTGTTCGAGAAGTACGGGGTCGAACTCATCGGCGCCGACACTGATGCCATCGCTGCCGCAGAGGACCGGAACAGGTTCAAGGAGATCATGACGTCCATCGGGTTGGAGACCGCCCGAGGCACGTACTGCCACTCCCTCGCCGAAGCCGAGGCAGCCGCGTCCGAGATCGGGTATCCCGTGATGGTGCGGCCCTCCTACATCATGGGCGGCAAGGGAACCGGCGTAGCCGGGGATCACGAAGAGCTGGTGCACATCGTCACGGTCGGCATCGACGAGTCACCTGTTGGAGAAGTACTCGTCGAGGAATCGGTGACCGGGTGGAAAGAGTTCGAGCTGGAGGTGATGCGAGACCACGCCGGCAACGCGGTGATCGTGTGCTCGATCGAGAACCTCGACGCGATGGGTGTCCACACGGGCGACTCGATAACGGTCGCTCCTATCCAGACGCTCTCCGATCGCGAGTACCAGGAGATGCGTGACGACGCGATCGCCTGTCTGGACGCCATCGGCGTGGCTACCGGTGGGTCCAACGTCCAGTTCGCTGTGGACCCGGCAACGGGGCGTCGCATCGTGGTGGAGATGAACCCG
>JABDMN010000309.1 GCA_013001485.1 Acidimicrobiia bacterium | reverse complement strand
CGATGAGGGCTCGTTTGGCACGGCCGTCGAGCACCTGGCAAGCGTCGACGACGACCTGGGGGCGGTGATCCGGGAGTTCGGCGATCCCCCGTTCTGGAACCGCGAACCGGGATTCGGGACCCTGGTGTGGTTCATCCTCGAGCAGCAGGTGTCGCTCGCCTCGGCCAAGGCGACCTTTGACCGCCTCGTTGCCGCCATTGGACCACCGGAGCCCGGGCGGCTCCTCGACCTCGACGATGACGCGCTGCTGGAGATCGGGTTCTCCCGCCAGAAGCGGGCTTACGCCCGTGGGCTCGCTGAGGCAATCCTCTCGGGCGATTTCTCACCCGAGAGTCTCGAAACGCTCGACGACGCAGCCGTGACGACCGAGATGACCCGTCTCAAAGGCATCGGGCCATGGACCGCCCACGTCTATCTGCTCATGGTGTTGCGCAGGCCGGATGTCTGGCCGGCGGGCGACATCGCACTGGCCACCGCGGTCAAGGAGGTCAAGGGCCTCGACGAGCGACCCGACCCAGCCTCACTCGAGGCGATCGGCGAAAGCTGGCGCCCATGGCGATCGGTGGCGGCGCGAATCCTCTGGCACCACTACCTGGCGATCCGGGGCCGCTCCTAGCCGACGACGAAGAACCTCCACACCAACAGCACTGAGAGCACGTACATCACCGGATGGACCTCACGGTGCTTGCCGGTGGTGGCCATGATCGCCGTGTGGGCGATGATGCCGAGGCTGATGCCGTCGGTGATCGAGTAGGTGAACGGCATGCCGACGATCGTGAGGAACGCGGGTACCGACATCCGGTAGTCGTTCCAGTCGACCTTGGCGGCACCGGTCATCATCATCGCCCCGATCAGAATCAACACTGGTGCGGTGGCTACTTCGGGGATCACGCTCGCCAGCGGTGACAGGAAGATCGCCGCGATGAACAGCAACGCGGTGACTACCGAGGCAAGACCGGTCTTTGCGCCGTCCTCAACGCCGGCCGCAGACTCGATGTAGGTGGTCGTCGACGACGTGCCGAGCACCGCACCCACCGCGGTGGCTGCGCCGTCGGCGGTGAATGCCGCTCGGGGGGCCGTCATCTTGCCGTCCTCGGTGAGCATGCCCGACTTGTCAGACAACCCGATGAGCGTGCCTGCCGTGTCGAAGAAGTCGACGAACAGGAATGTGAACACCACGGAGATGATCCCGGTCCCGATGGCTCCCGCGATGTCGAGCTGACCGATCAGGTCGCCGGGCCAGGTGAACCCGACGATGCCGTCGTTGAAGCCGGGGAAGGACACGAGGCCTTCGGCTCCCGGATACACCTCGGCGCCGGTGAGGATGGCCAGCACGGTGATTCCGACGATGCCGATGACCAGCGAGCCCTTGAGCCGCAACGCCATGAGCGCCGCGGTGAGTAGCAATCCCCCGGCGGCAAGCCACAGGGTCGGCGATGTCCAGTCTCCCCGGGTGACGAGGGTTGCCGGACTGTCACCGATGAGGCCGGCGCCCTGGAACCCGATGATCGCCAGGAACGCGCCAATGCCGGCTGTCGTGGCGTGTTTCAGATACAACGGGATCGCATCGAGGATCCAGGTCCGCAAGCCGGTCACCGAGATGGCCAGGAAGAGGAGTCCCGAGACGAACACAGCTCCAAGCGCGGTCTCCCACTCGTATCCGCTTCCGAGGACGACGGTGAATGTGAAGTAGGCGTTGAGGCCCATCCCTGGCGCCAGAGCAAAGGGCAGGTTGGCCCACAGCCCCATGATCAGCGTGCCGACGGCGGCAGCGATACAGGTGACGGTCAGCAGCTGGGGGAACGCTCCCTCGAAGTCGATGGCGTTCGACAGAATCGAGGGGTTGACGAAGATGATGTACGCCATCGCCAGGAACGTCGTGATCCCGGCTCGCACTTCCGTCGAAACCGTGGACCCCCGGTTCGAGACGTGGAATCGATCGTCGAGCCATCCGCCCGATCCCGATTCCCGAACACGATTGATCGTCTTTGCCACCGGCTTCCTCCTCATTCGCTGGCGGCGTGAAGGTAGAGAATCGGGCGCACGCCCTGCCAGTGCGCGAAATTGAAGCCTGTGGCGCACGTTTCACGCGCCAGCCATGTTGGACACCTGGGAACGAAACGAGTCGGACCGCCCTCTCCCCCCGACCCCCCTCTCCCAATGGGAGAGGGGGGCGACACTTAGATCAGGTGGAGCTCTGTCTGGCGGCCGTCGAGGAAGCGGATCGACTCGCCGTCGAAGAAGGCGTCCTCTTCGAGCATGATCGACACAGTGCCGCCGAACTCGGGGACTTCGACCTTTGCCATCAACTCGATGGAGTAGGCGGTCGAGGGGTACACCGGATAGTCGCCAGTGCCAGGCACACCGTCCTGCTGGTCCCACAGACCGATGGTCGGGCCCGCGCCATGGCCGTGGTAGCCGATGGAGTGGGAGTAGATCAGGCAATCGATGCCGTCGGCGGCGGCCGCCTGGCGAGTGGCGGCAAGGATCTCGTTGCCGGTCCGTCCTGTGGCGAACTCGGCCATGAGCAGATCCTGGAGGCGGTTGCCGACAGCGAGGGCAGCAACGAGGCCATCGGAGGCTTCGGCCTCTCCCGGACGCAACACGTAGGCGTGCTGTTGCTGATCGGTGACCAGACCGAGATAGCCGATGCCGAAGTCGATATGGACCAGGTCACCTGGCTCGATCACCCCGCCATCGAGAGCGCTCGCAAACGAGTCGGGCGAAACCGAACCTGGGCGCTGCACGTCGACCGTCGGGTGGAACCACGAGACGAGGCCAGCATCAGCGACGGTCTGGCGCAGCCACCAGGCCACGTCATCGGTCGTTGTGTGGCCCGGTTTGATCACCTCGGGCGACAGAGCCCGACGGAGGAAACCGTGGGCAGTGGCACAGTTCTCTGCAAGCTGGGCGGCTTCCGACGGCAGTCGGGTCTCGAACCATCCCACCGCCAGCCTCTCCCCTGACACGAGCCTGTTGCGGAGACCATCTGGCAGGGCGTCTACGAACCGCTCGTGTTCCGAGTGGCTGAGCCCATCGCCGACGGCAAACGTCTCCCCAACGCTCAGGGCGATCGAGGCGGGATCGTGACCCGCCAGCAGCTCTGCGAGCCGGGCGTACTGATCGGGCTGGGTGACCGGATCCCAGGCAGCTTCGAACAGCCCGGGGATGTCGTAGCGGGACACGGTGAGCCGCCGTCCGCCAGAGAACACGAGGATCGTGCGCCGCCGAGCCGAGAGCCAGGTCGCGGGCAGCATCGAAGCGACAACCGGGTCCTCGTTGTACTCACGAGCGATGAACACCCAGGCATCGATGCCCTCGCGTTCCATGAGCGCAGGAACGATCGTGTCGAGCCTTTCGACGAGGCGGGCATCGAGAACTTCGGCTTGATTGCGAAGCGAGAGGACATCCATGACGGCGATGGTAGAACGCGGGCGGGACCGGCCAGATGGCCGGTCCCGGT
>JABDMN010000308.1 GCA_013001485.1 Acidimicrobiia bacterium | reverse complement strand
CACCAAGGCAGCCACGCTCGGAGTGATCCTCACGACGCTGGCGGCGTCCCTCGAAGTCGACACGCTCGGCAGCGTGGCCCTCCTGCTGCTCGTGACTGCCCTGCTGTTCCTATCTGCGCCGCTGGGCGCCAGCCTGCTGGCCAGGGCGGCCTATCACGATCAACTGACACCTCGAAACCTCCCCGGCCGAGACGACCTCGCCGACCAGACGACGACTAGCGAATCGACGTCCACGGCCGATCGACAGGGGACGACCGGCCTCCTCGTCGGGTGGCTCGTGGTCATCTGGATCGCCTTATTCGCTTCTGACTCCTCGGGAGTCGTGGTCGGGGCGATCCTCATCGCGCTCGTCGTCTCAGCGGGCCTGCCCGGATATCGCCCTCGATGGCCGCGGGGCATCTTCAACCCGATCGACTTCCTTCGCTTCCTTTTTGTGTTTGTGAAGACGCTGGTGGCGGCCAACATCGACGTGGCTGGAGCCATTCTTCGCCGACGACACCTTCGACCCGCCATCATCGGTCTGGACCTCCGCGTGTCAACACGCACCGAGGTCACCCTGTTGATGAATGTCCTCACATTCACGCCGGGAACTGTGGCGATCGAACTTCACGGGTCGACGCTCTATCTCCACGTGATGGATCTCACAGATGAGGAGAGCTTTCGCACGGAGTTCGTCGAACTCGAGGACCGGATCATCGCGGCATTCGGAACACCCCAGGAGCGCGATCGTGCCACGCCACGGTGAACGCAGTTGCGGGATCCGGCACGGCCGTCCGCTCACATCGGCACCAAGGCTCTTGCAAGCCATTAGGCCCTAGCCAGACCTAGGTCGCGGGCAGACGATGGTGACCGATCGATGACCGCTCGCGAGCGGTCTCCGAGGGAGTCAGCATGAGAAGGGGGACCGCCTATCTGGCGTTGGCGACGGCCGTGGTACTCGCCACCGGGTGTGGTGGCGGCGATTCGGGCGGTGACACCCCACGAGCAACGACCTCGGCCGGGACCACGACGACGAGCAGCGGAGTAGCGACCACCGGCGGAGATCCCGTCACCACGACAACCGCGGGTCCCTCGACAACTGCCACCCCGTACGAGGAGTTCATCACCGATCCCGAGGCCTTTCTGGCAGCACATGTCGACCTGATCGAGACGCCTCAGGTCATCCTGAGAGAGTCTCCGGACTACGGAACGACGGAGGACTTCCGTTCGGAAGTGGTCGCGCAGGGAATCGATCTCACGGGAGTTGAGGTGCTGGTGTGGCCCGTGGCTGCCACTGACGACATCTTCCTCGTCTTCTCGTTCGATACGACCGCGAAAGCCTTCGAAGAGGGCGACGAGGGAGATCTTCTTGGCATGGCGATGGCTACATCCTCGACCCTGGAGTCAGCCGGGATCACTCAGCTCGTGATCATATGGGAAGGGAGTGACGCCGGCGGGCCGTTCTCCATGACGTTCATGGCACCATTCGAAGCCGTCCGGAGGGCGACACTCGATGGAACGGATCTGGAACAGGGCGAAGTGTTCGCCCGTGTCTCGAGGGGGCAGTCGTGAAGCGGCGCTGGCGTTCTGTTGTTGCGCTTCTCGCGGTTCTCGCGGTGGCTACGACTGCTTGCGCCGACCTCACCGTGGACGACGCCATCGACTTCGTCGAGGGCTTCGGAGGCGAGTCCGACTACGACCCATGCACGGTTGGCCACGATGATCGGCCGATTGTGGACACCGAGTGTGCCGCGGCACAGGTTGAGCAGAAGATCGAGGACCGAAAGGAGGCCAGGAAACTGGACACCGAGGCTTCGGCCCTGCTGGAGGACCGGGAGTACGAGGAGGCACGCGAAAAGATCGACGAGGCCATCGCTATCGCTCCTTGGGCACAGGACCTGCGAGGCCGTCGAGCGAGTCTTGACGTTGCGAGAGGGCAAGAACCGCTGGCCGTGGATCTCGTGGGGTTCGCAGCGAACAAGGACCCACTCGTGGCGCAAGGGCTATTGGCCTATGAGTACGCGGAGTTCCTGGAGTCCCTGCGCGAGAGCGGCGGAGTGGAGCCAGGCGTAGTCACCAACATCAGTGAGGCCTTCTGCGAGCTCAAGATTGCGTTCGTCAACAGCTTCGACTCGCTTGAAGACAAGGAAAAGACAGAGCACCTGCTCAACCTCAACCGAAGCCTCAGATTTCAGGACATACCCTGCGGTGGGGGATAGCCAGGCCGAACGAAGCTAGGTCCCGATCCTGCTTCCTGCGCTTCTCGTAGATGCCGCCTGACCAGTAACCTCCCACACGAACAACGGGAGGACCTGATGCACAAGATCGATATCACCTACTGCGTGCCTTGAAACTATCTGGACCGCGCCGTGAGCGCGGCTTCAGACATCCTCGGTGACTATCAGCATGTCATCGAGTCCATGACCTTCGTCACTGGTTCCAAGGGCGTCTTCGACGTCCGCGTCGACGGTGAGTTGATCTACTCCAAGGGCGAAACCGGCCGCCACGCCGAACCTGGCGAGGTTCTCGGCCTGTTCGAGGAGAAGTACGGTCAGGGCGTCACCAAGTACGCGAGCTAGCCATGGCCGACGACCTGTGGAACGAACGGGTCGCCGCCAAGTACGACGAGAACTCCGCCCGAATGTTCTCTCCCGAGGTCCTCGACCCGACCGTTGACTTCCTCGCCGACCTAGCCGGTGACGGCCGAGCCCTCGAGTTCGCAATCGGCACCGGTCGTGTCGCCGTCCCTCTGGCCAACACGGGTGTCCCGCTCAGCGGAATCGACAGCTCCGCGGCGATGATCGGCCAGATGACCGGCAAGCCAGGTGCCGAGGCAATCGATGCCGTTGTTGGCGACATGACCACAACGACCGTCGAGGGACCCTTCTCGCTGGTGTACCTCGTGTTCAACACCATCGGCAATGTCCAAACCCAGGAAGCTCAGGTTGCTGTCTTCCGCAACGCCGCCCGTCACCTCGAAGCAGGCGGGCACTTCGTCGTCGAGGTCGGCGTTCCCGACCTGCAACGACTGCCGCCGGGTGAAACGGCGAGACCGTTCCTTGTCACCGAGCAACGCTGGGGATTCGACGAGTACGACCTCGTCTCCCAGTCAGCCACATCACACCACTTCATCAACCGCGACGGGTCCCTCGAATACTTCGCCTGTCCCTACCGGTACGTGTGGCCAGCCGAGCTGGACTTGATGGCGCAGCTTGCGGGAATGAACTTGAAGGAGCGGTGGGCCGACTGGAACCGCAATCCCTTCACCGCAGAGAGCCCCGGCCACGTGTCTGTGTGGGAGAAGCCTGTCAGCTGACGTCGATGATGCCGGCCGGCGTCGTCTCAAATCCCGCCGGAAGGTAGAGCCCATCCATGATCGGCTGGTCGCCGTCGACATGCAGCCACTCGCCATGGCCACGACACGCCTCGATCGCTTCCTCGACGAGCCTCCGACCGATCCCACGGCCTTGGTGATCCGGGTGAACCGTCGTGTCGAGCAAGAAGAAGTGGACGTCTCCATCCCACGCCACGTTGGCGAACCCGACCAGATCGTCGCCATCAAACGCACCGATCCAGGTGAAGCTGTGATCGAAGACCGCTTCGTATCCGGACTTGGGATTCCCCCACGCCGAGGTGAACAGGGACCCAAGCTCATCGATGGCAAGGTCCGGTCGGCGGCGGTACTCGATCTCGGGCATCGGGTCAGGGCGAATAGGTGATTCGCTTGATAGTGACGGGGTCGTTGTCGAACCCTGTTCCGTGGTTGAAATACAGCGTCCCGTCTGACGTCACGATGATGGCGTTCGGCCTTCCGAACGCTGATTCGCTGCCACGACCGTCGCTGTCGCCGGGCTCACCATTCCCGGCGATGATCTCGGCGTATCCGGTGGCGATCTCGTATCGATACACGACGTACCCCCCACGAGAGGTGATGTAGAGCCAACCGTCGTGATAGACGCCGTGGGAGGTTGCCTTGGGGAACTTGTGGATCTTCTCCACAGTGCCCGCTTGGTCGATCGAGAACAGGCCACCGTCCTTGAAGTCGATCACATAAACGATCCCGTCGTCGTCTATGGCCAGACCGTTCGTGCCATTGAACCGGCGATCGAAGACCCACTCCTCGGGCTCTCCGCCAGGCGGCACCTGATACAGGGTGTTCGTGTCGTACGACTCGATGACCATCGTGCCGTCTTCTCGAAAGACAATGCCGGTTGGCCCACGGAAGTCGTCGAACAGAATCTCCACGGTGCCGTCCGCAGCGATCTTGAAGACGTGGTCTGTCCCGTAACCCGATTGATACAGGGCCCCGTCGGGGCCAAATGTCGTCATCGTCAGTGATTGCATCTCGGGGACGGAGGCAAAGGTCTCGACGGTGCCGTCCTGGGTTATGCGGTAGACGGCGTTGCCAACGTGATCTGGGTATCCGAAGTCGCCCTGGTACAGCACTCCGTCGGCATCGATGGCGAGACCGCCCGTACCGCTATCGATACCGGCCACGACAGTCTCGACAACCCAGTCGTCGGAAACCGGATACCCCAACTCCTCCAGGGGTGTTGGTGGCAACGATGTCGTCGTGGTGGTCGACGTCGACGTTGTCGTCGTCGCTGCAGTCGTTGTCGTCGTCGTGGGAACCGATGTGGTGTCGCCAACGACGTCTCCGCTTCCGCAGCTCGCGGCAACCAGCGCCACAAGAATCCAGGGGATTGAACGTCGGGTCATCCGATGACCATACCGACGACTCAGCGCTCGTAGGCCTTCGCTACGTCTGACAGCGACTTTCGGGTTGCCCAGCCCAAGAGACGATTGCCGCCCAGTCGCACGATGGCGAGGTTGACCCGTCCGCGGAGATTCGCCGCAGTTCTGTCCCACGTGATGGCAACGCGGCTGCCGCCTTCGTCGTTGGGTGAGATATCCATCGAAATGTGGCTTCCAGGAGTGCAGAAGTTCGACTCGACCGCCGTCCACGTGATGGTCGTCGGGTGGGACCAGTCGTAGTGCTCCCGCGACCACACGTTCGGCAGGCGGGTGCCTTCGGTGACCTCGGCGCTGGTGTCCTTGACCCAATGAACCTCGTACTTCCTGGCGTGAAGCTGAGGCCAGATGTCGGGGCGTCGATCACTGAAGTCCAACAGGGCCTTCCGAATCAGCTCAGAAGACACATCAGTGTCGACCTCGGCATGCAGCGTGACCCTCATGTGTCCAAACATACGCGAAGGACAGCGTCAATCGAGCTGCCAGAACCCGGACGTGAACCCGGCACTACTGAGCAAGGCTTGCGACTGCTCGACGGTTCGCGGTTCGTAGTCGGAATCAAGGCGGCCCCGATACCACCCAACCGTTAGGGCCCACATTGCGTCCAGCGACGCCACAGCGCCGTCGACCGGTGCGTTCTCCTCCGACCGGAGGAAGCGAATGGTCCGTCAGGTCTCGACGATGTCAGCCCACCAGTGCCGCGCAGGCACCGCGAAGTGAACGAACCCCTCGACGCTGCTGAGTACCCCGCCGGACACGCGGAGGTCGACCGGCTCGCCAGTGTCCATCCACGTTGCCTCGATCTCAGCATCGACACCGAGCGCAACAGGTATGGCCAGGGAGTCCCATGCGCAGTTCGCCCACCAGGAGCGATCACCGGAGATCACCATGAAATCGGTCGCGACTGCCGAGAACGGAAGGGCCATCAGGATCTCGCCGGAGTCATCGAGGACCAGGGAGTGCGCATCGTGCAGGCGTTGAAGCGCTCCTTCGTCCCCTGTCCACTCAACAGCCTGATCGCGGGACGGGGCACGCCCCGTATCGGCGAACGTCTGATAGATGGCGTGACGCAACTCGATGTCGTTCATCTCACCGAAAGCTAGATGAGACCATGCAGTGGGAAACAACTGATTCCCCCCTCCCCTTCGCTTCGCTCAGGGACTCCCCCCTCAAAGGGGGGAGAGACCAGACC
>JABDMN010000264.1 GCA_013001485.1 Acidimicrobiia bacterium | reverse complement strand
CCTGCGCAGCTCGAGGACTTCGTGCCGTTCCCCATTCCCGGAGGCGGTGGTGACGAGGACGTTGTCGCTTCGCCCGGTTTCACACTTCCCTCCTGGGTCCCCATCGCCGGTTCCGTAGCTGCGGTGATCGCCGTTCTGATGGGTGCCATCCCCGCTCTCAAGTGGTGGGCGAGGAGAAGAAGGATGCGGCGACTCCTCGGGGGAGACATCTCGGCGGCCTGGGAAGAGATGGTCAAGCGCCTCACCGATCTCGGCGATTCACCGGACCCGACGGAAACCCCTCACGAGATCGCCGAGGCGATCGACGAGTCCATGACTCCGCTCGCCGTGGTGTACTCGCGTGCCACCTACGGGCCGACGTCGTCGGCAACAGCGGCAGAGGTCGCTCTTGTCGAGCAATCGCTGGAACAGACGACCGCGAAGCTGGCAACGCGCTACTCCCCGACCCAACGTCTCGTGGCGGTCTACAGGCCGGGAACGATCCTCCCGAGCTGGTGGAAGAAGCTGCGGAACCGCAGGCGTTCCGAAGGCTGAGGCTCAGGCGCCCTGAGCCTCGGTGATGACGTCATCCTCGACCCGACGCAGCATGTCGAGAAACCGTTCGCGATCGAGCTCGAACCGGGTCACGTCATCCTGGACGGCCCGGGCAATCTCGCCGATCGCAACGAAGAACGCGAGCTGGCCTTCGCGAAGAGCGTCGAGCAACTCGTCCTCGTCTGAGGCCACCCGAAAGATCGAAGACCCGTCCGTGACGAGCTTCACGTTGGAGAGGTGACTGTCCATCCCGGCAGTCCGGCGAAGGTAGTCCCAGGCCCGACGCACCCGCTGCACAGACATCCCGTTGTCCAGCAGGCTCTTGACGACGCGGAGCGCGACCAGGTCGCGGAACGAGTAGAGGCGTCTTCTCCCCGGTCGCCCATCGGTTCCCTGAATGGTTGGCTCGACGAGCCCGACCTTGTCCCAGTACCGAAGTTGATGAGGCGTGCACGAGGTCAGCTTCGACGCCTGCTGCGCCGTGAACCCTTCCACCCGAAAACCCTCCTCGAGGCTGTGTCCGCTCCTGTCGGATCTCGAGGTGCTCGACGAGGCGCCGACAAGATCCGATCCGTCCTACCCCGCCCCCCTCTGGCGGGAGCAGCACTCTAGCTACCGCGCGACCACCGCTGCTGAAGCCGTTCGAGGATGCCGGGCCCGTCCGCCGGCGTGCCCATGGCACGCATCGTCGTGGCGAGCCAAGCGGCCCCGGCGACCATGAGGAGGAACCCGCCGAGGGCGGCAAACGGGTTCTTCTGGGTGAGGAAGTAGAGCATCACAACGAGCCCGATCGCGAGTCCGGCGATGGCGAGGTTGCGATGCTGTCGCGGCCGAACGAGGGCAGCTTTGGCAACGCTTTCGGCGAGATGCGGGTCCTCTTCATAGAACTGCCGCTCGATCTCGTCGAGGATGCGTTGTTCGCGTTCGTTGAGTCCCATGTGGGTACCTACCGCCGGTGGACAGGCTCGCAGTATACCGGTGGGCAGGGCTAGTCCCGAGGGGGAATTCTGGGGCTTCGGGGCGGCGGTTCGACCAGTCGGGCGGGGCGAACTGCGTCATCGCCAAACCGGTCTCGGACCTCGTTCGCAGCGTCCGCGGCCGCGTCCCGAGCGGCCGAGTCGAGCTCCATCTGGAGTGGTTCGCTTTCAGCGGATATGCCGCTGACTCCGATCCCGAGTAGGCGTACCCGACGGCCTGATTCGGTCTTTTCCAGAAGTGCAGTCGCCAGCGTGCGGAGCTGTCCCGGGTGGTGCACCGGCACTTGCTCGGTGGTGCTCCTCGTGACGGTGGTGAAGTCACCGAAACGCACCTTGAGGGTCACGGTGCGCCCGGCTGCGTTGGCACGGTGGAGTCGGCGAGCCAGGCGGTCGGTCAGGTCGACGAGCGCTCGTTCTATCTCATCTCTGCCGACGAGGTCCACCGAATAGGTCTGCTCCACCGAAATCGACTTAGCCCCGTGTCTCCCGGCATCGACGGTACGCGGGTCGACACCCGAAGCCAGCGCTCGCAGGTGTTGGCCCAGACCGTCACCAAGCCGACGCTCGAGGATCCCTTCTGGAAGGTCCGCCAGCTCGCCGATGGTGACGACACCTATCTCGTCGAGCGCCTTCTTGGTGGCGGGGCCGACTCCCCACAAGCGACCGACAGGGAGCGGCCGGAGAAAGCCGAGCTCCTCACCTGCAGACACAACCAGCACCCCGTCAGGCTTGGCCATGTCCGACGCCACCTTCGCCAGGAACTTGGTAGTTGCCGCTCCAACCGAAGCGGGCAATCCCAGCTTGTCGCGAAGACGCTGTCTGATCGCATCGGCGATCGTGCTCGCTTCCTCGTAGTGAAGGCGCAGGCCACCGACGTCGAGGAAGGCCTCGTCGACCGAGAGACCCTCGACAAGATGGGTGAACTCGGAGAAGACCTCGAAGACCTCGCGGGACGCTTTCGTGTAGCGCTGGTGATCCGGAGCTACGTAAACGGCATGCGGCGCGAGTCGGCGAGCAGTCGCCATCGGCATTGCCGAGCCCACCCCGAGCTCCCGAGCCTCGTAGCTGGCGGTCGAGACAACGCCGCGCCGACCGAGCCCTCCGACAACCACAGGCTTGCCAAGGAGGTTCGAATCGCGCCTGCGCTCCACCTCGACGAAGAACGCGTCCATGTCGACGTGAAGGATCGGTTCGGCGATCGAGGTTTCCGACATGGCCCGAGTATCCCAGCCGAGCCTGTAGCGTCGCCGCCGTGAGCCACCTGATCGCCCTCCTCCGCCACGGCGAGGTCCACAACCCGGGCCATGTCGTCTACGCCGACCTCGACGGCTACGCGCTCAGCGACCGCGGATGGGCTCAGGCCGGAGCCGCTGCGTCTCACCTGGCCGACCTGGGCGCGGTGAAGATCGTGACATCCCCGCTGCAGCGAGCAGTGGAGACCTCGAACGCAGTGGCCGCCCGCGTCGGCAGATCCCCCATGGTTGATCCCCGCCTGACGGAGTGGATGCTCTCCTCTCGCTGGGCAGGCACCGTTTGGGAGGATCTGCCAGATCAGCGCCCCGGGGAGCTCGAGGCGTACCTCGCCGACCCCACCGACCTCCCTTTCAGCCCCGAGTCGATCGCCCGGGTCGCGGATCGCATGAGTGCTGCGATCGCCGAGCACTCTGCCCCAGACCGGCTCACGGTGTTCGTGTCGCATCAGGACCCCGTCCAATCCGCACGCATCCATCTCACCAGTGGTTCGCTGAGTCAGCTCCACCAGAACAAGCCAGGCCACGGCTCCGTGATACTCCTCGAGCAAAACCCAACAGGGTGGACCGAACGCGACTATTGGGAACCGGATCAGGGCAGCTCCTTCCCACCGGTTGAGCGTTCACCCCGCGTCTCTCCCTAGACTCCCGCCACCATGCGTGCCCAGCCCCACATCCGTGTGAGCCACATCGCCGTCGTGCTCGCTGCCCTCGCCCTCGTGGCGACCGCCTGCAGCAGCGGCCCGAGCCCCGAAGCTCTGGAGCGAAACATCGCGCCTTCGACAACGACCACTACCGAGCCGCTGCCGCCCGGCATCGTGATCGTCGTCATCGAGAACGGAGCATTCCGACCCTCGAACCTCGAACTCGACCTGCAGGAGTTCTACATCGTCGAGTGGCGGCACCAGGACACTCAGTCTGCCGACGACGACGGCAACCCCCGCACGTTCGAGATCGCGACCCGGCGCGGTGAGTTGGGGGCGCAGGCACGAGCTGCCCAGGAGACCGGCGACCCCGATGCCCGCTGCAACCCCTGTATCGAATTCGATCTCGAACTCGGCGATGTCCACCAGATCGACTTCAGGGAACTCGAGCCGGGCTTGTACCGCTACTTCACCTTCCTCGGCCAGAACCGGATCCCTGGCACCATCGACACGAGACCGACGCAGTAGAGCCGGCCTCCGGACTGGCCATAATCACTCCATGGCACCGTTCGCCGTCTGCGCGGTCTTTCTCGTCTCGGCTCTGGTCAGCACGGCACGCCTCGGCCTGGTTGAGGGCGGGGCCGGGACTCTCGTAGGAGCCGGCACGCTGATTCTGGGGATCGTCGCCACTGCAGCGATCTTGCTCGTCCACGCCCCGTGGGGTCGCAGCCTGGCCCTCGCCGTGACCGTCGTCCTCCTCATCACCGCGGTGATAGCCGACTGGGAGTGGACGTCCGCTGCAAGCGGGCTGCTGTCTCTCGCCGCCCTCGGTGCGCTCAGTGGGCCCTGGCTCACTCCCTGGCTTCGCCAGCTCTCTCCTCCGGACGGCGTGGGGCAACGACCGATGAGCCTCGCCCTTGGCCTCGTCGGCTTCCCGGTCGCTGCAGGTGTCGGAGCCATCGATGGTGTCGACGCGGCCCATGTCATCGCTGGCGTCATCGTGCCGTTGATCGGCTGGGCCTACGCAACCGGACGCTCGTCCGGTCTGTGGGCAGCCCGCATTGCCGCTCCCCTGCTTGGGACGTGGGTTGCAGCACAGTCGGCGCTCCCGTGGTCGGTTGTCGTGGGAGCCACCACAATCACGCTCGCCTTCCTTGCCTGGACTCCTGAAGCGGCCAGAGCGATCCGGCCGCTGTACTCGACGCTCCCGGGCCCTCGTCACGGCAGGCCGATCCCGAGTAGCGATCCGACATGAGGTGGGTCATTGGCGGAGCGCTCGTGGGTGGCCTCACCGGCTTCTTCATCGCCGGCATCCCCGGGGCTGTGGTCGGAGCTCTCGCTTCGGGATTCGCTGCGGCCGGACTCGGTCCGCTCGAGATGAAGCCTGTCATCGTTATACCTGTCATCGGCGGAGCCCTAGCCGGTGGTCTGATCGGGGCGAACATCGTCCGCATCCTCTGTCGAGATACAGCTGGCGGGTGCCCGGTGTGGCAACTGATCGCCGGGATCGTGAC
>JABDMN010000251.1 GCA_013001485.1 Acidimicrobiia bacterium | reverse complement strand
CCTCATCGACATGGACCCCTGCCTTTTCTGACCGGCGGAAGATGTCGACGACGTCGACCGGATCGGGGATGGATGCGAGGTCCGGGTACACGGGCTCGTCGTAGAGCGTGGACCCGGCGGGCAGCTTCGGGTTCACCGGGATCATGCGATAGCCGACCTCTTTGAGGAAGTGCGCCACCCCGTTGCTGGCTCGCATGGGGTTCGGCGATGCCCCCACCACGGCCCACACCTTGTGTTCGCGCAGGACCTGCTCTGAGTCGTTGCGGCTCACGAGGCTGGGATGCCCTGAATCTCGGCTTCCTGGGCGGCGTCGAACGCCTCCTGTGGTGTGGGTCGGGTGCGCAACACCAGATATCCGATGACCCCGGCGACGCCAGAGCCGACGAAGATCCCGATCTTGGCCTGGTCGGTCAGCAACGCGTCGGTGAAGGCGAGGTCGGTGATGAAGAGCGAGACCGTGAAGCCGATGCCCGCCAGCGCTGCCAGCCCGAACACATGAGCCCACCCGGTGCGGCGGGGGAGCTTTCCCAAGCCGAGTTTGACGGCGGCCCAGGTGAACACCGAGATGCCAACGATCTTCCCGAAGATCAACCCGAAGGCGACTCCGAGGGCCACGCCGCTGGTCACGGCAGCACCGACGTCGATGTCGGCGAACCTGATGCCGGCGTTGGCGAGGGCGAACACGGGGACGATCAGGAAGGAGCTCCAGGGGTGGAGGGCGTGCTCGAGCCGATCGAGTGGGGACACCGACTCGCGAGCGATGGCCGCGAGTTGCAGGGCGTCTGCATCGACGCGCTCGCGGCCTTCCGGCGAGGCGGCGTCCATCTCGTACTTGGACACGATCCATTGGCTGTGTCTGTGGTACTCCTCGTCTGAATACATGGCGAACACCGGGGTCATCAGGCCGAGGGCGACGCCGGCCAGCGTCGCATGAACGCCTGATTCGAGCACGAAGTACCACACGGCCGTGCCGGCGACGACGTAGAAGAGGATCGATCTGACTCCTGCCCGGTTGGCTCCGTACACGATCACAAGACCGGCCAGAGCAAGAGCCAGCCACATCAATGACAGGTCGTCTGTGTAGAAGATGGCGATGACGGCGATGGCGCCGATGTCGTCGGCGATTGCCAGGGCCAGCAGGAAGAGCTTCGCTCCGGGCGATACCCGCGACCCCAGCAGCGAGATCACCCCGATCGAGAAGGCGATGTCCGTTGCCATGGGGATTCCCCAGCCCTGGGCTGCCTCGCCGCCTTCGCCGGCTGTCATGAAGACATAGACGAGCGCTGGCACGATCATTCCGCCGAGTGCCGCCAGTGCCGGCAATGCGGCCTTCTTGCGGTCCCGCAGCTCCCCGACCACCAGCTCACGTTTGATCTCGAGGCCAACCACGAAGAAGAAGACGGTCATCAAGGCGTCGTTCACCAGCTCTCGCAACGACTCGTCGAGTACGTGGAGGTCGCCGATCTCGAGCACGAAGTGGTTGCTCCAGAATCGTTCGTAGGTCTCGCCGAACGGCATGTTGGCCCAGACGACGGCAGCTACCGCGGCGATGAGCAGGACGATGCCGCCGGCTGCCTCGACCGACATGAAGCGGCGAGCGGGGCGGACAAAACGGCTCGGAACAAACCGGTCCGAGTCGAGCCAGGTCTCATGGATGCGCTCTTGTTGAGCCATGGTTGTGGAGGCTACCTGGGCCGCGGGGTCTGTCGGCTACGGTCTGCTCCGCAATGGGCTGGGACATCCTTCGAATCGCTGCCGGGCTTGTCGTGCTCGTCCTCGCCGCCGACCGGCTTGTTATCGCCGCGGTGCGGCTGGCGAGAGCGTGGGGAGTCTCGGCGATCCTTGTCGGCGCGCTCGTTGTTGGGTTGGGCACGTCGATGCCCGAGATGCTGGTGTCGGGGATCGCCGCTCTCGACGATCAGCTCGACGTCGCCGTCGCCAACATCGTGGGATCGAACGTCGCCAACCTCACCCTGGTGCTCGGCGTCACCGCAATCGTCGCCCCGTTGATCGCCCGACTCGAGATCCTCAAGCGCGAGGGCATCCTGATGATCATTGCCCTGGCCGGTCTCACGGTCGTCGTCTTCGACGGAGAGTTCGCCAGGTGGGAGGCAGGGCTTCTGGCCTTCGGGATGCTCGTTGCCCTCTACCTGCTCTTGCGGTGGTCGTGGCGCGATGCCGAAGCCGAAGCTGCTGCCGAGGCGGACATCGAGGAGATGTCGGGAGGCGACGAACACCCCTGGCAGCGTGAAATGGCCATCGGGATCGTTGCTTTGGCAGCGACCGTGTTCGCCGCCGACCTCACCCTCGACGGCGCCCTCGGTGTCGGCGAGGAGTTGGGTCTCTCCGCCACGTTCCTCGGAGTGATGCTGGGCGTCGGCACCTCGATGCCGGAGCTGGCGACTGCGATTGCCTCGGTGCGACGCAACGAGGGTGACCTGGTGGTGGGGAACGTGCTGGGCTCGAACCTCTTCAACTCTCTGGCCGTTGCGGGGGCCGCAGGGTTCGTAGGACCAGGCGTGATCGATGCCAGCTTCCGTCCCGCAGCGGTGGTCATGTTGGGAGTTGCCGTCTTGGCAGGATGGTTCGCCAGCAGCGACAGGGTTCTTATTCGGACCGAAGGCGTGATCCTCGTCGCCACTTTCGTCGGGTTCACCCTGTTCCTGGTTTGACCGAAGCGTCCTCGG
>JABDMN010000222.1 GCA_013001485.1 Acidimicrobiia bacterium | reverse complement strand
GGTCTGGCAACCAGGAAGTCTCGACCACGATGGCCTTCACCCGGTTGCTGCGTGGCATGTCGAGGGACGAGCAATTCGGCCCGCGCATGGTCCCGATCATCCCTGACGAGGGGCGGACCTTTGGCATGGATGCTCTCTTCAAGGAGCTGAAGATCTACGCATCTCAGGGGCAGCTCTACGAGCCGGTCGACCATCACCTGCTGCTCTCGTATGTGGAGAGCAAGGACGGACAGATCCTCGAAGAAGGGATCACCGAGGCGGGGTCAACGGCCAGCTGGATCGCTGCTGCGACCTCCTACGCCCACCGCGGTGTGCCCATGGTCCCGTTCTTCACCTTCTATTCGATGTTCGGATTCCAGCGGGTCGGTGACCTCATCTGGTCTGCGGCCGACTCCCGGGCACGCGGCTTCCTCCTCGGCGCCACAGCGGGACGCACCACCCTCGAGGGCGAGGGTTTACAGCACCAGGACGGACACAGCCTGGTCCTGGCTTCGACGGTGCCCGTGTGCGAGGCATACGACCCTGCCTTCGCCTACGAGATGGCGACGATCATCGACCACGGGCTGAAACGGATGTACGTGGATGAGGACGACGTCTTCTATTACGTGACCCTCTACAACGAGAACTACCAGCAGCCGCCCAAGCCAGACGGCGTGGACGACGGGATCATGGCCGGGTTGTACCGGTGGGCGGAGGCTCCCGAGGGCCAGCACCACCGGGCTGCGATCCTGTTCTCTGGGACCGCCCAGGGTGCGGCCCGGGCTGCGCAGCAGGAGCTGGCCGAGCACTACGGCGTCGGCGCCGAGCTGTGGAGCGCCACCTCGTACAAGAAGCTGCGCGAGGAAGCCATGGATGTCGAGCGCTGGAACCGCCTCCACCCGGGAGAGGACCGGCGGACCCCGTACGTCACCCAAGCGTTGTCCGATGTGGGTGGCCCCGTCATCGCCGTTTCCGACTTCATGAAGATCGTCCCCGAGCAGGTCGGCCGATGGATTCCGAGCAGGTTCGTGCCGCTGGGGACCGACGGCTTCGGTCGCTCCGATACCCGGGAGGCGCTGCGCCGGTTCTTCGAGATCGACACCGGCCATGTGGTCACGGCGGTCCTGTCGGCGCTTCACGACGACGGCGCCGTCGACGCTGGCACCGTGGCAGACGCCATCGGCCGCTACGGCATCGACGCCGATGCTCCCGAACCCCGCACCAACCTCCCCCCAGGCTGAGCGGTCGCGCTTCGGCCCACGACTGTAGGTTGAGGGCGTGGACGCCAACCCCGTCATCGGCATTCTCGGACGGCGTCTCCGTCTTGGAGTCATCGGGGGTGGACCGGGAAGCTTCATCGGCGCAATGCATCGCACCGCCGCACGCCTCGACGACCGGTACGAGCTGGTCGCCGGCGCGCTCTCGTCGGACCCCGAACGCTCAGTCGCCGCGGGTCGTGCCCTCGGCCTCGACCGCGTCTACGAAACGGGTTCGGACCTGATCGAATCCGAGGCAGGCCGCGAAGACGGAGCCGATGTCGTAGCGATCATGACGCCAAACGACAGCCACCATCCGCTGGCGATGGCAGCGCTCGACGCGGGGCAGGATGTGATCTGTGACAAGCCGATCACCAACACCCTCGACGAAGCGCTCGATGTCCTCGGCAAGGTCCGGTCGACGGGTCTGGTCTTCTGTCTCACTCACAACTACACCGGCTATCCGATGGTGCGTCAGGCCCGGGCAATGGTGGAGACGGGGATGCTCGGCGAGATTCGCCTCGTCCAGGTGGAGTACGTCCAGGGCGGCAAGGCGCGCGAGGACGATCCCGATCCATCGGGGACGGTCCCATGGCGCTATGACCCGGTGAAGGGTGGTCCGTCGCTCGTGATGGGCGACATCGGTACCCACGCCCACAACCTGGTTCGCTTCATCACCGGGCGTGAGGTCACCGAAATCGCTGCCGAGGTCGGGCATATCGTCCCCGACCGCCTCGTCGACGACTTCGCGGGAGCACTGCTCCGCTTCGACAACGGCGCCCGGGGCAGCCTGTGGGTGACCCAGGCAGCCGCCGGAGTCGAGAACTCACTTCGCACGAGGATCTCAGGGACTCGCGGCACCCTCGAGTGGCATCAGGAGGAGCCGACCCGACTGGCCTTCAAGCCGCTCGACGGGCCTGCCGAAGTCCGGACCCCCAACGGCCCTGGCACCCTGCCGGCCGGTGGTCGGGCGGCCCGCATCGTTGCCGGCCACCCTGAAGGATTCCACGAAGGGTTCGCCAACCTGTATTCGGATGCCGCCGAAGCGATTGCCGCCCGTCGGGCTGGCGTCCCTGCCGACCCGGCGGCCCTTACCTTCCCCGATGCATACGACGGGACCCTGGGGGTCGCGTTCGTCGAAGCCGCCATCGCCTCCAGCGCCGACAACGGTGCCTGGACACCCGTTCCGACCACGTTCTGAGGGAGACCATGAGAAACCGAACCGAGCTGTCCCACCACGATGCGATGACGGTCATCGACGCCATTCGCGCCCGCCTCGAAGAGCGGGACGCGGGGGCAGCGGTCGCAGTCGTCGACCCTCACGGCGAACTGATCGCTCTCTTCCGCACCGACGGGTGTCGGCTCCAGTCGATCACCATCGCCACGAACAAGGCGTTCACCGCAGCGCGCGAGGGCATCGAGTCGAAGGAGCTGGGCAGCCGATCCCGCGAAGAGGGGTTCCCACTGACGAACTTCGGTGATGACCGGTTTGTCGGCTGGGGTGGAGGAGTCCCGGTGATCGTCGGTAGCGAGGTCGTCGGTGCGGTGGGAGTGAGCGGTCTCCCCGAGGAGGAGGACATCGAGCTGGCCCGCATGGGCGTGGCTCTCATCACCGGAGGTGAAGCGAAATGACCACGGTTCGCTGGGGAATCCTGAGTACCGCAGACATCGGCATGGCAAAGGTGACTCCCGCTATCCAGGCGGCTGAGAACTGCGACGTTGTCGCCATCGCATCGCGACGTCTCGAAACCGCCGAGGCTGCAGCCGCCCAACTCGGCATCCCCGCTGCCTACGGCTCGTACGACGAGCTGCTCGCCTCCCCCGACATCGACGCGGTCTACATCCCGCTCCCGAACGACATGCACGCCGAGTGGACCATCCGGGCTGCGGCCGCCGGCAAGCACGTCCTGTGCGAGAAGCCACTCGGGATGTCCGCAGC
>JABDMN010000065.1 GCA_013001485.1 Acidimicrobiia bacterium | reverse complement strand
GCCGAAGAGCAGCCACGCTGCCACCAAACCCGCTCCCGATGATGCCGATGTCGTAGTCCATAGGAGGAGGCTACCGGCCGCCAGCTACCGGCCAGCAACCAGCCACGGTCATCGATTTGCCGGCGACTGGCGACTGGCGACCGGCGACTCCTTTGGTAGTGAGCAGCTCACTACCAAAGGACGACATACGTGATCACCAGGCCGTTCGGGGCTCCGACTATCGACGAGCCGCGAAAGTCCCAGATCTCGACCCAATAGGAGACTCCGTCGGGGCGGGCGAAGCGTCCGCCGACTCTGGGCACCGTGGTGGCCTCGATCGGCTCGAATCTCCCGGCGACGCCACGGAGGGCCAGCTCCGCTGCGATCTCGGTCTCGGTGGCAGCGAAGTCGGCGTCGAGGGCGACGAAATAGAGGGGCTCCGGATTCCGCGCTGCGAACCCGGCGACTCGCTGCGCGTCGTACAGGTCGGTCTCGCTCGTGGTGGGTATGGCAGCTGCGGGAACGTACGGTTTGCCGGTTGCGACCTGGTCGGCATCGAGGTCCAGCCAACCTTCGACCCACGCCACCCGATCGTCAGAAATCTGGCCCGCCCGGCCTATGGACACCATCGACACGGCTTCGGCCAGGTCCTCTTCGGGTTCGGTGGCGCCGTATGCCGTGGTTCCGCGTTGGTCGGCGAGCACCCAAGAAGGTCGGCGAGGGTCGGTGCCGCCGTCGCGCCAGCCAACCGATGCCGCGAAGTCTCGGGTGGACACGGCCAGTTGCAATGGATCGACATCGGTAGTCGACGCCAGGATCAACCCGGCGTCGTCAGACGTGAGCTTCTGGAACTGAGCGACATGAGCCAGCTCGTGCGTCAACACCCGCGCCATCTCCATTGGCCCGATCCCGTCCCCCTGGACACCATCGAACGTGAGATCGAGGAGATAGAGGTCCGGCCCCCGTGCAAATGCCAGCGTGGTCGGCTCGAGGTCCTCTTCGTCGGCGTCGTCGATGCGATAGATCGTGCGCACGTCGGCGGCCTCGAGCAATGCATCTGGGACTTCCCGCAATGCCGAGGCCAGGATCGATAGTTCCCGCGGGTCGGCACTTGCCGTGGTGCCTGCGACTTCGACACCTTCGATGGTTCGGGTCCACGTGATGTCGGATGGGGTGTCCACACCGACGCGGTCGAGCAACTCCGGGTCGTCGAGGCTCGCCGGTTCCTGGAGTGCACAGGCGCCGGTAGCCAAGGCAACGGCTGTGAGAAGACAGAAGAGGCGGCGGGTCACGCTGCATTGTTAGCAGGGGGTCGATGGAGCACCATCGACCGAGAGGACTTCGGCCCCTGTCGGCAGGTCGACGCTGTTCTAGCCTGCGGACGAGAACCAGCCACTCGAGGGAGAACCATGAGCAAGGTCACCGTCGTCGGCGCCGGCAAGTACGGCTCCACCACCGCCCAGCGCATCGCCGAAGCCGATGTGGTCGACGAGGTCGTCATGACCGACATCGTGGAGGGCCTGCCGCAGGGTCTCGCCCTCGACATGAACCAGAGTCGGCCCGTCGTCGGTCATCGCACCAAGATCACCGGAACCAACGATTACGCAGACACCGCTGGCTCGGACGTCGTCGTGATCACCGCCGGCCTTCCCCGCAAGCCCGGGATGAGCCGAATGGATCTCCTCGAAGTCAACGCCGGCATCGTCAAGCAGGTGACCGAGGCGATTGTCGAGCATTCACCCGACGCGGTCCTCATTGTGGTGACGAACCCTCTCGACCAGATGACGACCCTCGCCGCCGAGGTGAGCGGCTTCCCTCGCCAGCGAGTGTTGGGACAGGCAGGCATCCTCGACAGCTCACGTTTCGCCCACTTCATCTCCGAGGCCACGGGCGCGGACATCCAATCGGTCAGCGCCGTGACACTGGGAAGCCATGGCGACACGATGGTGCCGGTGCCGTCGCAGTGTCGGGTGGGGGAGCAGCTGTTGTCGGAGGTGCTCGACGCAGCGACGATCGACGAGCTCGTCGACCGCACCCGCAAAGGTGGTGCCGAGATTGTTGGGCTTCTCAAGACGGGTTCGGCCTATTACGCCCCGTCTGCAGCGGCCGCTGCGATGGCGATAGCCGTCGTCGAGGACTCCGGCGAGCAGATGCCGGTGTGCGCCTGGGTCGATGGCGAGTACGGCATCTCCGGTGTCTACCTCGGAGTGATGGGAGAGCTGGGCTCCGCGGGAGTCCGTTCGGTCGTAGAGCTTGACCTCACTGAGGATGAGCTGGAAGCGCTCGGTGGCGCGGCCACCGCAGTCAAGGAGAAGGTCGAAGACCTTCGTCAGATCGAGCTCTAACGCCTCAGGAGGCTTGAGCGGCGCTGATTTCAGCCGCCGACTTCTGGGCGGCCTCGCGCTGCTTCTCGGCCCGCTCCCGGGTCTTGATCTGATCGCGGCGCTTGGCCCACAGAGACACGGCACCGACAAAAACAAGAACTGCGCCGGCCACGCCCAACATCCATCCAGAGGTGACCTGGAGGTCCTTGTACTGGCCGGAAACGCCCAGGGTCTCGAGCTGCTCGCCGAAGAGAGTCGAGCGTATGGCGCCAGCCGAGAGAATGTGAGCCATCGCAGCCAGAACCGACGAGTTGATCAACATCCGATACGGCCCGAGAGCGACCGGTCGCACGATGAGCGACACAGCGGCGATCAGTGCGACGAGGATCGTGATCCACAACCCGCCCGTGATCGTTACCTCGCCGAGAACCGGGAAGATCAGAAACGCCAGGATCGCCCCGATGACCAGGAACATGCCGAACGAGACGAGCTGAGAACTCATCAACCGGGACCGGTCCTTCAGCAGGGCCGAGGTGACCGCGGTGATCCCGATCCCGAGGATCAGAGCGATGACGAGGCCGGCGCCTCCGTCGAAATCCACGCTGTACGACTCGCGGATGAAGGCCAGTCCCAGGACGGCACCAATCGCGGCGATGGCCACGGTGATCCAGGGAGCCCGGGAGGGCGAAGCGGCGCTCTCGGGGGCGGCAAGGAGCGTTGCGACCAGGAGACCTACCCCGATGGCGAGTGCGACCCATCCGTGGACCATCTCGAATCCACGCATCGACCACGGTTCGACGATGAATCGGTACGAGGGGACCGCACGGGCGTACTCGAACACGATCGACACGATCATCAAGATGGCGCCAAAGGCACCGATCGTTGCTCCGAAATTCTTTCGCATCGCCTCACCGGTCGTCGACGGGCCACCACTCTAGAGCCCGATGGTGCCTGCTTTCAGGTCGGGTGCCGGGTTTCCGCCCGGTACAATGGGCCGCCGAACGACACGAAAGGTTGCTTGTGAGCAAGTTCCTAACCGAAGAGTGGATCTCTGAAGCCGGCGCGGCATTGAACGGTCACGCCGGGTTCTCGGGGGCCATCGCCAATGTCGAGCTGGGGCTGCAGTTCCAGGTGACCGAGACTGGCGGCGACGACGTCGCCTACTACCTGAACATCGGTGGCGGAGCCGCCGAGATGGCTCCCGGTGAGCTCGACGGTGCCGACGTCACGGTGACCAACGACTACGAGACCGCGGTTGCCGTCTCCAAGGGAGACCTCAACACCCAGATGGCTTTCATGCAGGGCAAGCTGAAAGTCTCGGGCAACATGGCCAAGCTGATGATGCACCAGGCCGTGATCAACGAGTTCGCATCTGCCGTTTCGGCGATGGATACCGAGTTCTAGTACCGGTCCAGAACCGACTTTCGAAGGACGGCCTACGGGCCGTCCTTCTTCATGGATACCGGCCTACTCCTGACCGGAGTGGCGGCGGTCGTGGAACTGGGCGCGAACGTAATCGCGATTCATCATGGCGATGTAGTCCAGTGAGATCCCCTTGGGGCAAGCCGACTCACATTCGCCATGGTTCGTGCAGGAGCCGAAATACTCCTCCATGGTGTCGACCATGGCCGTTACCCGGCTCCATCGTTCGGGTTGTCCCTGGGGGAGCAAGCTGAGGTGGGCGATCTTCGCTGACGTGAACAACTGCGCTGCCCCGTTGGGACAGGCGGCAACGCAGGCCGCGCACCCGATGCAAGCAGCAGCATCCATCGAGGATTCCGCGGCATCCTTGGGGACGAGGATGAGGTTGGCGTCCGGCGCGGTCCCGGTCGGGGCCGAGATGAACCCGCCGGCGGTGACGATCTCATCGAATGCTGATCGGTCGACCATCAGGTCCTTGATCACCGGGAACGCCGTGGCTCGCCACGGCTCGATCACGATGGTGTCGCCGTCGCTGAACTTCCGCATGTGGAGCTGGCATGTGGCGGTCCCTTGCTGAGGTCCGTGGGCCTGGCCATCGATCATCAGACCGCAGCAGCCGCAAATGCCCTCGCGACAGTCGTGCTCGAAGACGATCGGCTCCTCGCCCTCGAGGTTCAGACGCTCATTCACGGTGTCGAGCATCTCGAGGAATGAGGCCTCTTCGGAGATGTCCTTGGCCTCGTACGTCTTGAACGCACCGGGAGCGTCCGGCCCCGCCTGTCGCCAAACGCGAAGTGTCACATCCACTACTTGTAACTCCTCGTCTTCAACTCGACGTTCTCGAACACGAGGTCCTCGTCGATCCTGATCGCGTCCACGTTGTTGCCTTGCCACTGCCACGCCGAAACGAACGCCCAGTCCTCGTCGTTGCGCACGGCCTCGCCCTCATCGGTCTGGTACTCGAGTCTGAAGTGGGCGCCGCAGGACTCCTCCCTGTCGAGCGCGTCCTGGCACATCAACCTGGCAAGTTCGAAGAAGTCGCCGAGGCGATTCGCCTTCTCGAGCGTCTCGTTGACCGATGCATCGTCGCCAAGGACGGTGACGTCCTTGTAGTACTCCTCTTCAAGAGCCGGAATGTCCGAGAGTGCCTGCTCGAGACCGGCACGAGACCGGGCCATTCCGCAGTTCTCGATCATGATCTTGCCGAGCTGACGATGGAAGTCGTCGACGGTCCGGGTGCCCTTGATCGAAAGGAACCTCGAGATGCGGTCCTTCGCCTCTCCCTCGGCTTGCTTGAAGACCGGGTCGTCGGTGGGCACGGGGGAGACGTTGAGGTAGTCGGCGAGGTAGTCGGCGACCGTGTACGAGATGACGAAGTAGCCATCTGCCAAACCCTGCATCAAGGCCGACGCTCCCAGTCGGTTGGCACCATGATCGGAGAAGTTCGCTTCACCGAGGGCATACAGACCAGGAATGTTGGTCATCAGGTTGTAGTCGACCCAGAGCCCACCCATCGTGTAGTGAGGTGCCGGGTAGATGCGCATCGGCTGGTTGTACGGGTCCTCATCCGTGATGCGTTGGTACATCTCGAACAGGTTTCCGTACCGGGACTCGATCACGTCCTTGCCGAGTCGGGAGATGGCGTCTCGGAAGTCGAGGTAGACGCCGTTGTGGAGTGGTCCAACCCCAAGGCCCTGGTCGAGCATCCGCATCGCGGCCCGCGAGCTGACGTCGCGCGGCGCCAGGTTGCCGAACGAGGGGTAGATCCGTTCCAGGTAGTAGTCCCGCTCGTCCTCGGGGATGTCGCCAGCGGCCCGAGCTTCCTCCCCCTGCGTCGGCACCCAGATTCGGCCGTCGTTGCGCAAGGACTCGGACATCAAGGTCAGTTTCGATTGGAACTCGTCGCTGGCAGGGATGCAGGTGGGGTGGATCTGGGTGAACGACGGATTGGCGAACGTCGCACCCTTGCGGTGGGCGCGCCAGGCGGCGGTGACGTTGCTCTTCATGGCCATCGTCGACAGGTAGAACACGTTCGCGTAGCCACCGGTGGCGAGGAGCACGGCGTGGGCCGAGTGAGACTCGATCTCGCCGGTCACCAGATCGCGAACCACGATTCCAGCTGCATGCCCATCTTTGACGACCACGTCGAGCATCTCGGTGCGGGTGTGGAGCTCGACGGACCCGGCATTCACCTGGCGCATCAGGGCCTGATAGGCGCCGAGCAGCAGCTGCTGGCCGGTTTGCCCCCGTGCGTAGAACGTACGCGAGACCTGGGCCCCGCCAAACGACCGATTGTCGAGCAAGCCGCCGTACTCCCTGGCGAAGGGGACGCCCTGGGCGGCGCATTGATCGATGATCTCGTTGGACACCTGGGCGAGGCGATAGACGTTGGCCTCACGCGACCGGTAGTCGCCGCCCTTGATGGTGTCGTAGAAGAGCCGGAAGATCGAGTCGCCGTCGTTGCGGTAGTTCTTGGCGCCGTTGATTCCTCCCTGGGCGGCGATCGAGTGCGCCCGGCGAGCTGAGTCGTGGTACGTGAATGCTTTGACGTTGTACCCGAGCTCGCCGAGGGTGGCCGCGGCCCCGGCACCGGCGAGACC
>JABDMN010000188.1 GCA_013001485.1 Acidimicrobiia bacterium | reverse complement strand
GGTTACGGCGATGCGCAGCAGGCCGAGCTGAAAGAGACCATCGAAGCATCAGGCGCCGACACCGTCGTGATCGGCACACCCATAGACCTGGGAACCCTGCTCGAACTGGAGATCCCCTCAACCCGGGTCTTCTATGACCTCGAAGAGCGACCCGGCCCAGACCTAGGCGACGTAGCGAAGCTGATCGAGAGCTAGGACGGGCGGCCTGGCGGCCGCCCGGCTACCGGTCCCCGGCGACCAGGTGCCGGCCTCCGGCCGCCCGGCTATCGGTCCCCGGCTGCCAGCTTCCGGCAAGAGCGCGTCTTGCCGCGATCGCGAGATTCAGAGCCGGTGGCTGGTGGCTGGTAGCTGGTAGCCGAGAAGCAGAGGCGCTACGCCTCTGCTTCTTTTTCGTATCTGTCCAGGGCCACTACGAACATCAGGAACAGAATCAGCGATCCCACTGTGACGGCGATGGCGGGGATCCGCGTCTGGAAGGCGTTGAGTCCTTCGAGGTTGGCGGGTCGGATCCCGCGAGGTGCGTAGATGATGAACAGGGTCCCACCGATCGCCATCCACCCGAACGTCGCCGCTCCGCCGACGAGGAAGGCCAGCCGCTTGCCGAGGTTCGTCATGAGGATCAGGTAGCCGAGCCCGTTGAAGATGGCGATGGAGAAGACCGTGACCAGGATTCCCCGAGCTGCGATCGAGAACTGGGTGACCTCGCCGGCCTCATCGGTCTGCTTGAAGATCATGTCGTAGAACGACCCGAGGGCGCCTCGTACCGGAGGGATGAACGCCAGCACAGAGACGATCAGTGTGATCACGCCGATCCGCTCGAGCGTCGTTAGACCCGACTCGTCCTGGTGGATGCGCTTGAGCGTGTTCACATGGACCTCTCGTACTTAACGATGAGCTCGATGTCTTCACGGCTCAACAGCTGGCCGAATCCCGGCATCCGGCCTGAGCCGAGCCCGTTGACGCCGTAGTTCTCGGCCCAGTTGGCGCCGTTGATGATGAAGTCGATGTGCTCTTCGATGTCCGGGAACTGGACGAGCATTCGACCGTCGGTCAACGCCGGGCCCCAGGCGCCCGAGCCTTCGTCCTGCTGGAAGGCGACGCCGGCCGAGTAGCCGGCCGTGTGACACCGCGCACAGTATGAGTTGAACAGCCCGACTGCGCGGGTTGCATCGTCGATGTCACCTCCGAACGCGACGTCGGCGATGGTCTCGAAGTCCACCTCCCACTCGGCGGCCTCGGACGACTCCTCGAGATAGGCCAGCCCCGCCTCGGCGGGTGGCAAGAACCGATCCTGGCGCTCAGCGGCGATGCGGTAGGAGAGCTCTGCTGTTCCAAAGAGCCGGAGGAACTCTGACACCGATTCGAGATCGGCGATCGGCTCGCCAGTAGCGTCGGCCATTGAGAAGGCGTCGTCGGCGGCCAGGGACAGCTCGAGCGACCCGTCGAGCGTGATGATTGTGCTGCCGGAGCCGACCGCATCGAAGGCTCGTGCCGCGATGACATTCAGCCTTCGTTCGGCGTCATCGGAAATGCCGTCACGATCGGTGTCTACGGCCGGGTCGTCGCAGGGGAGCGAGACCAGTTCAGCGGATGCCTCGGTGCATGTCTCCGCACCCGCCAGCACGTCATCGATGGTCACCGGGAGATCAGCAATCGCGCTGTAGATCCCGGGTGCTGCCTCGATGTCTGCGATCTCCTCGTCCTGCTCTGCGATGCGGGCCTGGACGCCGTCCGCGCCACTGCTGATGCGGTTCACGGCCTGGGACACCGCCGACTCGACTTTGGCGACCGCTTCAGCCTGCGGGATCTGGATCGAACGAAGGTATGCGATCGTCTGGTCGACCTCTTGGCTCGTCATCGCACCGCCACCCTCGAGCCCGGCAGCCGGCATGGGGGTGCCCTGCCGGCCGAAGACGATCACCGACACGACCTCCTCTTCGGAATAGCGGTAGAAGATGTCGTTGAGTGATGGGGCCGCCCATGTGGTCGTCAGCCCGGACCGTGCTTCGATGTATTCGGCTCCGCCACCGACGCCGCCTGCAGCGTGGCACTCGATGCACGAGAAGTGCTCGTACCAGTGCTCGCCTTCTTCGACGTCACGCTCGTGGAACGCCTCGACTGCCTCGGCCTGGCGGTCGGCTTCAGCGATGTAATAGACGGCCATGACGGCAGCGAGCGCGGCAGCTGCGACAACTGCAGACGCCAGAATCCTCGTCAGCCGGTTGTTCTCGAGTTCATCGTCGGACACGTACGGAGCCAGGTTCTGTGGAGTCTCCTCCGGCTGAAGGTCCTTGGTGCGTGACGTTGTCAGCAGATACGCAGCCCAAAGCAGGAACCCTGCAACGGCAAACGTGATGACGACTGCGCCGAAATCCATCAGAACCTCACACGCATGATGGGCCTTGCGGATAGAGCGCAGTCTTGGACGGTGCCCGTGCGGTCTGGATCACCTGGCCCGTGTCGACCACGAAGTCGCCGTTGTCGTCGACCTTCACCACGAAACGATCCATGTTGCGGGGTGCCGGGCCGTCCTGGTATTCGCCATGGAAGTTGTACTTCGAGCCATGGCACGGGCATTCGAATCCCTGCGACGAAACGCAGTCGGGAACTCGGCAGCCAAGGTGAACGCACTTCTGCCACAAGGCCATCAGGCCGACGTTCGAGCCTGTGCCGCCGATGGTGCCGTTGTCCCCGAACTGTGAATCGTCAGGACTCCCTTGATA
>JABDMN010000184.1 GCA_013001485.1 Acidimicrobiia bacterium | reverse complement strand
ACTCGGGACTGGTCGGCAGAGATGTTCGAGTCGCTCGAGCTCGAGCCGGAGCTGTTCCCGAAGACGTTTGAGGGCACGGCCGTCAACGGGACTGTTTCTGACCTCGCTGCTGTTGCCACGGGTCTGCAGGCCGGCACCCCGGTCGTGGGCGGTGGCGGCGATCAGGCCGCCAACGGCGTCGGCGTCGGTGCCATCGAACCCGGTGTGGTCGCCGTGAGCATCGGTACCAGCGGTGTCGTATTCGCTGCCTCGGCGACGCCTGTCGTCGAGCCGGAGGGGCGTCTCCACGCGTTTTGCCACGCGCTGCCCGACACCTGGCATCTGATGGGGGTGATGCTTTCGGCCGCTGGCAGCTATCGCTGGTTCAAGGACGAACTCGCACCTGGCCTCGACTTCGCCGATCTCGACCAGGCCGTGTCGGAGATCCGCCCCGGCGCCGATGGCCTGGTGTTCCTTCCCTACCTCACGGGGGAGCGCACGCCACATCCCGATCCAGAAGCGCGTGGCGCGTTCGTCGGGTTGACCGTACGCCACGGGCTCGGACACATGACACGGGCTGTGATGGAGGGTGTCGCCTTCGGGCTCCGCGACTCCGTGGATCTGATGGCACGGCAACTCGACCTGGGTGAGGTGCGCGTGTCGGGCGGCGGCGCGTCGAGCCCGGTGTGGCTGCAGGTCGTCGCCGACGTGCTCGATCGACCGGTCCGTGTGGTCGGAACTGCCGAGTCTGCGGCACATGGGGCGGCGATCCTGGCTGCCGCAGGAACGGGCGGCTTCGCCTCCGTTGCTGAAGCCTGCAATGCAGCAGTCGAGCTCGGCGACATCATCGAGCCTTCGTCATCTGCCGCTGCCTACGACGACGTCTACGGGGTCTACCGGGACCTCTACCCGGCGCTTCGCGAGTCTTTCCATCGCCTGACAGGGCTCGATAGCTGACCGAGGCTGGCAGTACGTCGCTCGACTACGTTGGCGCCATGACCGAGAAGATCTACAGCACTCGCGCCTATGAGAAGGAAATGACCGCAGCGGTCCTCGACACCGACGCGGACGACAGCCGGATCCTGCTCGACAAGACCGTCTTCTATCCCGGCGGTGGCGGCCAGCCTCACGACATCGGTGAGTTGTGGATCGGCGACGACCGGCTCGAGGTGACCCGGGTGACTCAGGACTCCAACGGGGTGTGGCACTGGGTTGCGGGGTCGCTGCCATCGGCAGGGACCGATCTCCGCGGTGCCATCGATTGGGATCGCCGCTACAAGATGATGCGGACCCACACCGCAATGCACGCCATGTGCGGCGTGGTGTGGGCCCGGTACCAGTCGCCGGTGACCGGAGGGAACATGGACGCCGGCAACGGGCGCCTCGACTTCGACATCCAGAACTGGAACTCCGAGGACATCCCGATCATCCAGCAAGAGGTGAACCTCCAGCTGGCCAAGTCACTGCCCGTGGAGGTGTCGTTCCTTCCTCGTGAAGAGGCAGATCAAGACCCCAGCCTGATCCGCACCAAGATCAACCTGCTGCCTCCTTCGCTGACCGAGGTTCGTGTCATCGACATCGTTGGCCTCGATCGTCAGGCCGACGGTGGCACCCATGTCGACTCCACGCGTGAAGTGGGGACGATCACGATCACCAAGGTCGACAACAAGGGCAAAGGCTTCCGACGCATCCGCTTCGACGTGAACGAGTAGGACTCTCCCCCCTTCGAGGGGGGAGTCCCTGAGCGAAGCGAAGGGGAGGGGGGATTCACTTGTCTCCCACGGCAGTCCAGTCCCTAGTCCCTAGTCCCTAGTCCCTAGTCCGGTAGCTGGGCAGCTATCCAGCGACCGCCGTGTGGAACTTGGCGTGGGGTTGGAAGATGCCGCTGTCGAGCAGGAGCGTCGAGCCATCGGAGAACTCGAGCGTCAAGTTGTGCTTCATGAACGCCCGCTTGGACCAGGACCTCACCAGCAGCTCTTTGGGGAACGCCGCGATGAGTCGTTCCGGCTTGTCCGACTGGATGCTCGGTCGCGAGAAGCACAGCACCCGCTTGTTGGTGACCGAGACCAGCAGCAGCCCAATCGGGAACTGTGCGGCCAGCGAGTCCCCCTCCATCTGAGCCTTGTCCATTGCCTTCTGTGCTCCTGAGCGCATGCCGGCGCTGCTCCCGGCACTGCCCAGGACGCCACCCACGCCGCCGGCAACGCCGATCGATTTCACACCTCCGTGGGGCAGGGTAAGCAGCGTCGCCAGGACCTCTTCGTCGGGCTCGAGGACGTCGGACTGGTACTTCAGGACCTTCTTGGTGCGATCAGCCATGGCGTGACCCTACGAGAGCCCACCGCAGACTCCGGGGAGTTGTCAGTTGTCAGCCATCAGTTGGCTGGTGGCCGGTAGCTGGTAGCCGGTAGCCTCGGATGCCCGCGCGAAGGAGTTGTCATGGCCGTGTTTCCGTCGCTGTTGCCCGAAGTCGAGCTGCCTGTCAGTCACATCACGCCGTTTGTGTTTCGTCACGTCGAGGAGCTTGCCGACAAGCCGGCGCTCATCGATGGGCCGACGGGCCGAACCCTTACCTACGGCCAGCTCTACGGAGCCATTCTGAAGACAGCGGGCGGCCTGCGTGCCCGGGGCTTTGGTAAGGGGGACTGCATGGCAATCATGGCCCCGAACATCCCCGAGTACGCAATAGCGTTCCACGCCGTTGCCGCCGTCGGTGGGGTGGTCACCACGATCAACCCGACGTACACCGCCGAGGAGGTCGAGTACCAACTCAACGATGCCGGGGCGAAGTACCTGCTGACCATCCCGCTGTTCATCGACGTCGCTACCGAAGCCGCTAGCGCAGCCGGTGTCGATGAGGTTTTCGTGTTTGGCGAGGCAGAGGGAGCAACACCGTTCACTGCCCTGTTCGATGCCGACCCCATCACCGAGTTTGCCGAGGTCGACCCGCACGAAGATGTTGTGGTGCTGCCGTATTCGTCAGGCACCACCGGGCTTCCCAAGGGTGTGATGCTCACCCACCACAACCTGACCTCGAACCTCGCTCAGGCCAAGCATGTGCTCGACATCGATGCCGACGAGATGATCATCGCCGTACTGCCGTTCTTCCACATCTACGGGATGCAGATCCTGATGAACGGCGTCCTCTACAGCGGTGCCACGGCCGTCACGATGCCCCGGTTCGACTTGGAGCAGTTCCTGTCGCTGCTGCAGGAACACCGCATCTCCAAGGCGTATCTGGTTCCACCCATCATCCTGGCCCTCGC
>JABDMN010000136.1 GCA_013001485.1 Acidimicrobiia bacterium | reverse complement strand
GCGAGGTCGTCGATCGTCTCGAGGAGCGGGACGACGGGCAGCAGACAGCGCAATCCCTCTTCTTCGACGACGGCCAGCCCGGCCTCCTTGGCGAGCAGATACACCGACAGCAAGTCGGAGACGCTTCGGGTCATCGACACGATGAGGCTGCCAAGACCATCGGTGCCCCACTCGTCGATGTGGGCGCGGAGCACCCGGTAGCAGTCGAGGACGGCTTCGGCCTCGTCGCCGAGCACGGCATCTGGCAAAGCAAGGGGCCGCGCTGATGACAGTTCGCGCTGGAGCAACTCGAGACGGGCAGCCTCGTCCCACGACGCGAACGAGTCGCCGTCCTCGACCCCTGCAGCAGTCAGGAGCTGACCGATGGCCAGGTCGTGGAAGTGGCTGTTCTGCCGCACGTCCAAGACAGCGAGGTGGAGCCCAAAGGTGCGGACGATACGGATCACCGGGCCGAGGTCATGGTCGGCAAGGCGCCGTGCTCCTGTCTCGACGAGCCAGTCCCGCAGGCGGACCAGATCGCCGAGCAAGTCCGCTCCCCTCCGGTACGGGTTCGGGACATCGGGGTCGACCAGCCGGGCACGGATGAGGTTCACGCACTGCCGGAAGCTCTCCTCCGGATTGCGGTCGACTGCGCGCTGTCCCGGGCCTCCGGTGGCAGCGGCCGTCTCTCGCACCCATTCCGAAAGACCCGCGGGGACATCGACGAGACGGTCGGAGAGGCTGAGCCCGATCGCCAGCTCCACGAGAAGGCCATCGATGAGCGACACAGCCTGACCGCGGAGGTGCGCAAGAGTGTCCCGGGTCACCTCGGCCGTGACCAGCGGATGGCCGTCCCGGTCGCCTCCGACCCATGTGCCGAACGAGATCTGCGGGATCACGTCGTCCGTCAGAAGCGCCTGGTCGAATCCGACGTACTCCCAAGCCGAACGAAGTCGGTCGTCGAGACGCGGCATGACATTCGGGAAGACCTTCACCAGATAGTGAACGATGTTGCGGAGCTCGTCCTCCACGCCGGGCCGCTCCAAGAAGATGTCACCGGTTCTCCACAGTCGGGCGAGACCAGCCATCAGGTCGTCCCGGATCCCCTGCTGCTCGCCGGGCGTCCACATCTGGTTCTCGCGGGCGACGAGGAGCAGATACAGCGCACGGTGTTGCTCGAGCACGGTGGCGCGCTTGGCCTCGGTGGGATGCGCAGTCAACACCGGCTCGACCGTGATCCCGGCGAGGTCCTGTGCAATGTCAGAAGCGGTGTGCCCCGCGTCGGCGAGGCCAGTCAACACCCTCCCCCATAGCCCGGACACGGCATCGAGCCCGCGCTCCTCGTGGAGGCGGCGCCGGTGCTGCGCCGATGCGTTCTCCTCGGCCAGGGTCGCCAGCCGGAAGGCGATCGACAATGCCTGGGTCAACCCACGAGGGTCGACGTCGCCGGCCTGGACCTCGTCATCGTCTGTCCAGGGGAGCGCCGCAGCGAGATCCCCGGCACCGAGTTCGTCCAGAACCTCTCGAAACGCATCGAGGAGGAATCGGAAGTCGACATCGACCTTGCCAGGGTCGACGTTCAGCGGCGCCGGGATCTGAGGCTGTGCCATGCGAGCGACTCTACGTGCCTGGCGGAACCTGTCCCCGAAGGCCCTGGGGGACTGAAACGAGCGGCTCATGGCTCCGTCGGGAAGTGTCGGCGGGGACCAGGGTGAGTCACGGACTCGGCTGGCGCGAGACGACCGTCGCTTCACCCGAGGCGCCCGCGAATCTTCCTCCGAAGTAGGTCCGGAACGCCCAACGAGATATGCGATCACCGGCCAGTCGATAGGTCAAGCGGTTCCGATAGAGCTGAAGCAGGTACACCTTGCCGCGGCCGGTGGGGTCGGTGTATCGATCCTTGGCGGCGTTCCATATCCCGCCGTACCCGATCGCCTGCAAACCGCGGGAGACCGCAAATCCGACCGACTCGGCGATGATCGCCTCATAGGCGTGGTGATTGTCCCGGGACCGCTCGAATCCGCCCTCAGAGAGCTCCAGGACATCGCGGTGACGGACGAACGACTGGAGTCCGGTGATGCGCCCACTGGTCTGGGTGTAGATGTGAACGGCATCGTCGCAGGTTGCGAAGAACGACCCACAAGCCTGAAACGCGTAGTCCTTGAACTGCCAACGCCCGGCGCCACCGTGATGTCGGTACGTCGCGAGAACCAGGTCTGAGAACCTGCGCCCCAGCTCAGGCTCGACAGGTCCTTCATGGACATGGACGGTGCCGCCCGACTTGGCGTGATCGCGGAGGTGACGCCTGAGCCGCTTGTGGCCGCCGAGGAAGTCATCCTTCGTCTGGTACCCGCTGCAGTCGATTCGGCCCAGGCGGTAGTCGGTCTCGAGAAGCCGGTGCCGGACGAACGGCAGCGCTGCACGAACGTCATCGTCGATCCTGCCGAAGTACATGGCGTAATACATGCTGCGACGGGCCATCGCTTCAAGCAAGGCCGCCGCCACTCGAGGCCGATTTGCCCGCTCCGCGTAATAGATGGTCGTATCCCACCCGACGTGGTTGCCCTCCCCGAGCAGCTGCTTGATCGAGACGAACGGTCGAGCGCTCATCAGACTCGTGACTCCGAGGAGACGGCCATCACCGTCGACGGCTCGCAGGAGTTGAAAGAAACGACCCGCCGGAGGGATCACTTCGAGCATGCTCAGCGCTATCCCGCGGTCGACCAGATCGGACTGAAGGGCGATTCGCTCCTCACGTCGCAGGGGCTCCTTCGACACGATCACCCGGGCCGGAACGCCAGGTTCCAGCATCACTCGCCTCCCTCTGTGGGCTGTCTTGATCCAGGCTATCGGTCGGCATCTCGAGCATGTCAACGGGTCCCCCGATCCAAGGGGGAAGCGTGGGGGCCCGCTCGAATTCGCCAGAGGTCAACGCCGAGGGACAATGGCCCCGATCAGGCCTCACAAGGAGAATGATGGCCGAGCCGACGGATTCACGACAGCCGGCGTTCTGGGAGAACCTGCTCTTCGGCACCACGCTCGATCAGGTCCCGAC
>JABDMN010000121.1 GCA_013001485.1 Acidimicrobiia bacterium | reverse complement strand
ATCGTCGGGATTGGACCTGTCGATGTCCCACCCAAACCACAAGGAGACATCCTCAGGCAGAGCGTCTTCGAAGAATCTCTGGGGGTCGCCGATGTCGGCCCACTGGCTGCCGGCGGCGATGAACTTCCCGTCGGAAGCGGCGATGTTGTACACGTCGGTGTACCACTGCACCGAGATGCCCGCGATCTCTTCCTGCTCAACGGTGGGGAGTCGAGTCTCAGTCCAGGCGAAGCCGTCCTCGGATGTCCAGACCATCGCCTCGTTGCCCCCACCGAACTGGTCGTAGACCGTGCCGACGGCGATGTAGCCGAAGTCGCCGGTCTGCAGGTTGGCGATCCAGCCGTTGGTGGTGTCCATCGGGGGCTGGATCTGCTCCCACGCCAGTCCGTCCTCGGACACGAACGCCAGCGATCGCCCGTTCTGCCAATCCTGACCGAGTGCTACGAAGCCGTTGGCGCCGTAGGCGAGTTGGCTGATCTCGCCGTCCTGGGCCCCCAGAGGAACGCGCGTCCACTCGAGATCTGCGAGGACCGCGGGATCGGCGAGCTTGGTGACGATCGTGGATCCTGTGGTGCCGGTGCCACCGGTCTCGGTGGTGCCGTTGGCGAGAGGGTCTGGATCGTTGTCCGCTGTGAGCGCCCGGTAGCCAAGCCCGACGCCGCCCACCACCACGACGACGGCGGCTGCGCCGGCAAGCGCTGCCATGCCACGACGAGCCCAACCCCTGGACTTCGTGTTGTCGAGGCGGGACAGGGGGACGGCGAGACCGTTGGCGTCGGCAAGCAGCGCTCCAGGTATCACCCGGCTCGCTTGAGCCGCGTCGATCGACATCGCGGTGGCCACCGCTTCGGTGGCGCGCACGTCTCGCGACGCGACAGCCTCCGCTGTGGTGCCGAGAGCATCGGCGGCAGCCCGCGCGTCCCAGCCCATGTAGTGGCGGGCCACCAGGACGGCGCGTTGCTCGGTGGGAAGGCCGCGGAGGGCGGTGATGATGTCGGCGTTGCTCTCGTCGGACTGCCACTCGAGCCGGAATCCTGAAACGCCGCCTCTCTCCTTGCCCTGGCGCTTGCGAGCCCACTCGTACCCGGACGCGAACACCGTTGTCCTCGGGTCATCGAGCTTGGCGTGGCGTCGCCACGAGGTGAATGCATTGCCGAGCGCTCGGTCGACCGCTTCGGTGGCGAGGTCGCGGTCGGCCAACGTCACTGCCAGCGCCCGATACAGCTCGTCGCGGTGGGCGTCGTAGAAGGCGTCGTAGCTGGTGGTGACCGGTCCAGCGGTAGTAGCCAGCGTCGGTAGTCCCTCTGCGAGGTGGGGAGGCGTCGCGCTGGGAGCGGGTGGAAGCAAGCCGGACTCGTCTTGAAGGGCGGCGCGGAGCCGTTCCTCGATCGCCGGGTCGATCTGGTCTGTCATGGCGTTGTCTCCCTGTCGAGCAGCTCGTTGAGGTGGTCGACCGCCCTGTGGAGGCGGCTCTTCACCGTGCCTGCCGGCACCTCGAGTGCGCCGGCAATGTCGTTGATGGACCAGTCGAGGAGATAACGCATCACGATGACCTCGCGATGGTTCACCGACAACTGGTGGAGTGCTGCGGTGACCGTCGGATCGGCTACCTCGTCGTCCACGTAGACCCGGTCGACGTTCTCGCCCATGGTCTCCCTGGTTGCCTTGCGCAGCCGGGAAGTCGCCCAGTTCAGCCCTACCCGGTAGCACCAGCCGGCCGGGTTGGCGTAGTCGGCGACCGTGTCCCAGCGCTCGAAAGCACGGGTCATCGCCTCGTCGATCGCCTCTGAGGCGAGGTGCGTGTTGCGCAGCGTCACGGCGAGGGCCCGCCAGATCCGGTCATGGTTCCGGCGATAGAACTCCTCGAATGACGTTGAGCCGGTCACCAAGCCGCTGCGTTCGGCAACGACACCGCTCACCACGTTGTCGGTCTCCTCGTTCTGTCCCAACGGTTTCTCCTCAAAGAGACGCGTGCGGGGGGTGTTTGGTTCCCGACCGCGGCCGTCAGACTATCCGCGGAGGCCTAGTGCACCCCCAGGGTCAGCAAAGAGCCAGCCTGGCTCAATAACGAGCGAGCGCCGCGGCTCGTTCCACGATGCCTTCGAGTGACGGCATCACCTGGGCTTCCAGCTCGTCGGCGAAGGGGAACGTAGGCACCTCTGCCGAGGCATAGCGACGCACGGGTGCATCGAGCCAATCGAAGGCCTTCTCGCCGATCTGGGCAGCGATTTCGCCGCCGAAGCCACCGAACTCGTTGGCCTCGTGAACGATGAGAACCTTGCCGTTGTGCTTCACCACTGCCTCGATGGCGGGCCAGTCGAGGGGGCGGAGGCTGCGCAGGTCGAGCACGCCGACGGAATGCCCCATCTCCTCGAGTCGGTCGCACGCTTCGAGAGCCATGTACGCCATGGTGCCGTACGCAATGATCGTGAGGTCGTCGCCCGCTCGTCGCAGAGCGGCCTTGCCGATCGGCACCGTGTGGGGACCATCCGGGAATGGGCCTTTCGCCATCCGGTACATCTTCTTGGGCTCGAGAATCATCACCGGATCCGGGTCCTCGATCGCAGACCACATGAGGCCCTTCACGTCGGCCGGCGTCGACGGCACGACAACCTTGAGGCCAGGGACGTGTGTGTAGTAACCCTCGATGGACTGGCTGTGATAGAGCGCACCGTGGATGCCACCGCCATACGGGACCCGGATCACGATCGGGCACGTCCAGTCACCGTTGGAGCGGTAGTGCATCCGGGCTGCCTCGGACACGATCTGGTCGAAGGCCGGATGGATGAAGTCGGCGAACTGAATCTCGGGCATCGGCTTTGCCCCGGCAGCAGTCATCCCCACCGCGACGCCGATGATGAGTGACTCGGCGAGTGGTGCGTTGAAGGACCGCTCGTCGCCAAAGGCGTTGGTGAGCCCCTCTGACGCCTTGAACACACCGCCCTTGGGGTCGGCCACGTCCTGTCCGAAGATGCAAACGGTCGGGTCGGAAGCGAGGATCTCGTGAAGGGTCCGGTTGACGGCCGTGATCATGTTGACCTCTTCGCCGGTGATGACCGGCTCGTCGAAGTCGGGCGGGTCCGCCGGTGTGATGGGGTTGGCGTACACCTTCGAGAATGCATCGGTCGGCGCCGGCGCGGCCTGTGCTGCTTCGACGGCGGCGGCGATCTCGGCGTCTACCTCTGCCTCGAGTTCCGCCTCCTTGGACTCAGACAGCAGCCGGCGCTCGATGAGCTCGTTCTTGAGCACACCGATCGGGTCCTTCTTGCGCCACATCTCGACTTCTTCGGGCGTGCGGTAGAGCTTGTCGTCGTCATCGGAGGTGTGGGCGTAATAGCGGTACGTCTTGGCCTCGATAAGCGTTGGGCCCTCACCGGCCCGGGCCCTCTGCACTGCCTGGGCCATCGTGCGATGGACGGACACGATGTCGTTTCCGTCGACGACGATGCCCGGCATGCCGTATCCCTTGGCACGGTCTGCGACCTGGCCGGCGACTTCCTGGGCGGCGGGTACCGAGATTGCATACAGGTTGTTCTCGATGAGGAAGATCACCGGCAGCTTGTGAATGCCGGCGAAGTTCATCGCTTCGTGCCAATCACCTTCGGAGGTGGCGCCCTCACCGGACATCACGGCAACGACGCCTGGCTTGTCAGACCTCTTGAGTTCGTACCCGATGCCGACAGCGTGTGGGAACTGGGTAGCGATGACCGACGAGTGCGAGAAGACGTTGCGTGACGGGTCTGACCAGTGGTTGGGCATCTGGCGCCCACCGGAGGTGGGATCAGTGGCCTTGGAGAACACGCCGAGGAAGATCTCCTCGGGGGTCATGCCAAGAGCGATCATGTACGCGATGTCGCGGTAGTACGGCAGTGACCAGTCGACCTGCGGGTCGAGTGCCATGGCGGCGCCGACCTGGGTTCCCTCGTGACCCGATGAGGACACAACGAACGGAACCTTTCCCTGGCGGTTCAGGGCCCACATGCGGTCGTCGAGGCGGCGCGCCAACAGCATCAGCCGGTAGGCCTCGAGCATCCTGTCCTCGGTCAGCTCCAGGTCCGTCAGTGCGGGTACCTCGACGGTCACGTCGGCTCCTCTCAGTTGGTGGGACTGGTGGGTTCGCCGGGGCGGCGACGGAGGCGAAGGCCGCCAACCGATTCGATGCGCTCCTCGGCGATGTGTCGTGCAGCGATAACCGGGGTCGCGCCCTCGGCCTGGGCCCTGGTGAGGACCCGGGTGACGGCGTCGCCGATGCCCTCGAGGGCCCGGGCGGCGCGTTCCCAGCTGTAGCTGCCGTGCAATTCTTCCTGGATGTTGATGACGCCGCCGGCGTTCACGATGAAGTCGGGCACGTATGTGATGCCTCGCTCGATCAGCCGGTCGGCGTCTGCGGTGGTGGCGAGCTGGTTGTTCGCTGAACCCGCGATGGCCTCACAACGGAGGCGAGGGATGGTGCTCTCGTTGAAGGAAGCACCAAGTGCACATGGGGCGAACAGGTCACACTCGACGTCGTAGATCTCGTCGATGCCCACAGCCTTGGCCCCATATGCGGATACCGCGTGATCGACAGCGGGTTTGTAGGTGTCGGTGACGATGACTGATGCTCCCGACTTCACGAGCTGCTCCGCGAGCGATGAGCCGACCTTGCCGACGCCCTGGATCGCGATTCGCCGGCCAGAAAGGTCGTCATCACCCCAGAGATGACGGGCGGTTGCCCGGATCGCGGCAAGCACACCGGTGGCGGTTGCCGGCGACGGGTCGCCCGAACCTCCGTACTCGGCGGGCAGGCCCGAGACGTGCTTGGTCTCGCGCGAGATCGTGATCATGTCGTCAGTGGTGGTGCCGACGTCCTCGGCGGTGACGTAGCGGCCGCCAAGCGAGTCGATGACCCGGGCGTAGGCACGCAACATCCGCTCCGTCTTGTCGGTGCGAGGGTCGCCGATGATGACGGCCTTTCCTCCGCCCAAGTCGAGACCTGCGGCGGCCGATTTGTAGGTCATGCCCTTGGCAAGCCGGAGGACATCGGTCAGGGCTTCGTCCTCAGAGGCGTACGGGTAGAAACGCGTTCCCCCGAGCGCGGGACCAAGTGCCGTCGAATGGATGGCAATGATCGTGCGCAGGCCCGATTCAGGATCGGAACCAAACAGAACCTCTTCGTGGCCCTCGGCCTGGGCCACCTCGAATACCCCCAAGGCTTCTCCTTGTCCGGGATGCGACATCGACACTAGCGATAGGGCCCGATTTCCCGCCGCTGTCCAAAGACCTATCTGTCGATCCCATTTGGCCGGAGAGATAGAGTGCCCCGGATGATTCGCTCCGCATATCTCAGGGTCTATGTCCCGGCTACGAGGGCCGGCGAATGGCGCGACCACGTTCCACGAAACATCGTCCGCTCCTCCGACCGGTTCTTGTTCGTCGAGTGGGTGGACGACGACGCCTTTCACGCCGAGTGGGAGGGTCGGGCGTACATCTGTCCCCGCGAGGCACGTCTCCGGATGCTCGAAGGAGTCCTCGACTTCGGCGATGCTCATCCGTCCGCCGCCGAGCTGCTGGTACCTGCCCGGGAGCGCCGCCGTGCCGCCTCCCAGCTCGACTCGATCAAGAGGTACCGCCCCACGGCGCGGTCCCACATTGTGACTTCGCCGTGGCATGTGCCGCTCAGGTGGTTTTCGGCGTTTGCCGGAGATGAGCGAGACGTCGCGAAGACAGCGTCAGGTACGTCGGTGCGGTATCGAACCGACATCGTCTCCGCCCGCGTCCGGGTGACTCGCGCCGTCGAGATCATCGAGGGCGCCGGGTTCAACGAGGGCGTGATCGAACCGATCCGCGAGCTGGCGGCGTGGCTGGAGGAGTTCGCTGACGATTCTCTGCTCGAGCTGGATTACGGGTCGGTTGCCGAGCTCTTCGACGATGCCTCCCTCGTGCTTGACGAGTCGGCGATCGAGATCGGCCAGAGCATCGACGCCCTGGCCGTTGGCGACTTCGAGCGCGCCGGAGCGTTCTACGCCACCGTCGCTCGCCGCTGGGCCCCAGTCCAAGCAGTGCTGTACGCGAATTGACCGAAGTTCTCAGTTGTCAGTCGACAGTTCTCAGAACTGGCAGCTGAGAACTGACAACTGTCAACTGCTCGGCCGTAGGGGCGAGCCTCAAGTCGCCGCCCAACTGTGCCGTTCGTATACTGGAACGGCTCAGTTCGAAGCCCCTCTATGATTGCGGCCACTCCGGCCCCCATCGTCTAGAGGCCTAGGACTCCGCCCTTTCAAGGCGGCAACGGGGATTCGAATTCCCCTGGGGGCACACGCGGGGGCGTGGTGAAGTCTGGAGTTCACGCCGGCCTGTCAAGCCGGAGGTCGCGGGTTCAAATCCC
>JABDMN010000113.1 GCA_013001485.1 Acidimicrobiia bacterium | reverse complement strand
CCTCAAGCGACGTCAACACGGAAGAAGGCACCGGCCTGGTCCACATGGCACCCGCCTACGGCGAGGCCGACTTCGTCGCGCTGCAGTCGGCAGGCCTCGATGTCCTCGTCGACCCCGTTGACGCTGTCGGCAACTTCACCGACGCCGTGTCGGACGTGTCAGGGATGAACGTGAAGGAGGCCGACAGCACGCTGATCGGGCTGCTGAAGGAATCGGGCAAGATCCTGTCGCACACCCAGATCCGCCACTCCTATCCCTTCTGCTGGCGCACCGAAACCCCACTGATCTACAAGGCGATCCCCACCTGGTTCGTCAATGTCGAGGCCTTTCGCGACCGCATGGTCGAGCTCAACAGGACCATTCACTGGGTTCCCGAGTCGGTCGGTCAGAAGCGGTTTGGCAACTGGCTTGCCGGCGCCCGCGACTGGGCGATCAGCCGCAATCGTTACTGGGGGTCGTGCATACCGGTCTGGGAGTGCGACTCGTGCGATGAGCTGGTGTGCATCGGTTCGCGTGAGGAGCTCCAGGAGCGCTCTGGTGTGTGGCTGGACGACCTCCACAAGCACTTCGTCGACGAGGTCACGTTCCCCTGCTCTGCCTGTGACGGGACGGCCCACCGGGTGCCCGAGGTTCTCGACTGTTGGTTCGAGTCGGGTTCGATGCCGTACGCCCAGATCCATTATCCGTTCGAGAACCAGGACCGGTTTTCCCAACGATTCCCGGCCAACTTCATCGCCGAAGGACTCGACCAGACACGGGGGTGGTTCTACACGTTGCTCGTCCTGTCGACGGCGCTCTTCGACGAGGCACCCTTCCAGAACTGCGTCGTCACCGGTCTCATCCTCGCCGAGGACGGGCGAAAGATGTCCAAGAGCCTCAAGAACTACCCCAACCCCGTACATGTGCTCGATGAGTTCGGCGCCGACGCACTGCGCGCCTATCTGATCAACTCGCCCGTCGTGAGAGCCGATCCGCTTCGGTTCTCCGAGGTCGGTGTGCGCGAGGTCGTCCGCACCGTTCTGTTGCCGCTGTGGAACGCATTCGTGTTCTTCACGACGTACGCCAACGCCGACGGCGTCTCCTACGAGGACCTCCGATCCGCGCCACCGCTCCACCAGCGACCGGAAATGGATCGGTGGATCGTCTCCTCGTTGCAGAGCCTGATCGGGGCCGTCAACGACGAGATGGAGGGGTACCGGCTCCACGCCGTCGTCCCGCCCATTCTCGGGTTCATCGACGATCTCACCAACTGGTACATCCGTCGCAACCGGCGCCGCTTCTGGTCCCAACGAAGCGACGCCACCGAAGCCGACAAGCTCGCCGCGTTCGCCACTCTGTACGACGTCCTGGTGACCTTCTCCACTGTGGCTGCGCCGGTCATCCCGTTCATAACTGAAGACCTGTATCAGCGCCTCGCCGTCTCGGTCGACGACAGCGCCGGCGACAGCGTGCACCTGCTCGACTACCCGACGGTCGACGAGCCATCGATCGACCGCGACCTGGAGCAGGCAATGGACGCCATCCGCACCGTTGTGAACCTGGGCCGCGGGCTTCGCAAGGAGCATCAACTCCGGGTCCGCCAGCCACTGCGATCGTTGACCGTCATCACTCGTGACGCCCAGGTCACGGCTGCCGTGGCTTCACACCGGGAGCTCATCGCCGACGAGCTGAACGTCAAGGACGTCGTCGTCTCTCCCGACGAGGGAGATCTGCTCCACCTCTCCGTGAAGCCCGACTACAAGGAGCTCGGACCCCGCCTGGGTGGTGCGGTCAAGGAGTTGGCTCGTGCCCTCAACGACCTCACAGACACTGATATCGGCAGCCTGCTCGACGGTGGCACGTTGACCGTGCTCGACCACGAGATCTCTGCCACCGATGTGGTGGTCGAACGGACACCGCGAGACGGAGTGGTCGTGGCGTCGTCCGGGCCTGTAGCGGTCGCGCTCGACACGGATGTGGACGAGGAGCTCCGGACCGAAGGAGTGGCGCGAGAGATCATCAGCCGCATCCAGCGCATGCGCCGCGAAGAGGCTCTCGAGGTCACCGATCGAATCGAGATCGAATGGACCTCCAGCGATGAGAACGTGACCGCCGCTATGTCGAAGCACGCCGATCTCATCGCAGACGAGGTGCTGGCAGTGAGCATCAGCGAAGGAAGCGGTGAAGCGGCGACGGCGATAGACGTCGAAGGGGCGACGCTCGAGTTGCGTCTGAGCCGGGTTCAGTCCTCGTAACGCTCGATGCGCTCCCGAAGGCCGGCTAGCCGTCGTTGATAGAAGCCGGGACGCTGCCGCAAGGCGTCGAGATCGTTCTCGTCTTCCTCCGTTGCACCGGCGATGGCCTTCGCCGCGCGACGGTCCAGCAGAGCGTCGGCCGGTGGCGTGCCCACCTCCGAAGTGAGGTCGATGACGACATCCGGGCCCTCCAGCTCAACCACGACATGAGGCTCCGCGTCCACGGGCGCTTCCGGAACGACACCGGCAGGAGAGGCCCCCACCGTGGCAAGATCGTCGAGCGACGATGCCGTGACTGACCGGAATCGAGATTCGGTGTCGGATATGACTGAGCGAAGCGCGGCGAGGCGTTGCTCGAGTGCACGAAGCTCACCGGCACGCTCCGCCTCGATCTGTGACATCCGGCGGTTGGCCTCGTCTTCTGCTGCGGCGATCTGCAATGCGGCAGCCTCACGAATCTCGTCACTGTTCTCGTGAGCATCCTCGAGAACGGCAGCGGCAACCGCCCGTGACGACTCCAGGAGCTCGCGGGTCTCCGACTCGGCCTGCTCCCTGGCGAGCCGGGCACCCAGCTCGTCTTCCTCGGCTCTGCCCCGAGCGTCAACCAGGGTCGACTCGGCTATTGCGCTTGCGTCTCCCAGTATCTCGGCTGCCTCATCGGTCGCCAACTGGCGACGACGACCGATCTCCGCGTCCAGATCGTTGAGTTCAGCGTCGATCTCGGACCGCATCGACGCAGCTTCCGTCGCGGCGTCGCCGACGATCGCAGCCGCCCGGTCGTTCGCCTCGCCGACGATCCTGGCGGCCTCGCTGTTGGTCGTCGCCGACCGTCGGTCGAGTTCGGTTTGCATCGCCAAGCTCTCGGCCTCGATTCGGCGGCCGGCCTCAACCGACTCACCCATCGCCGATTGCAGCATCGCCGCAGCTTCGCTGTGAGCTGCGGCCACGGCATCCCGGGCTTCGGCCTCCGCGCCGTCAAGCAAAGCTCGTCGATCGGTCTCTGCTGCCGACCTCAGGTGCGCCAACTCCTCCACGAGCTCGGCCTCGCGTGCATCGAGTGTGTTCTCTCGCTCAGCGATGTCCCCGAGCCGGTCACTCCGCTCCCCCTCGAGTCCGCGACGGCCGGCGACCACGACCTCGGCGGCGGCTCTTTCGGCTTCGGCCTTCAATGCGACGGCTTGATCTAGATGACTCTGGGCTTCGGCGAGCAGGGCCGTGCGCTCAGCTTCGGCGGTCTCGAGCGAATGCCGGCGGTCCGTTGACACTCGATCGCGAAAACGAGCAGCTTCTGCCCGTATCTCTTCGGCTTCTGCGCCGATGCGCTCAGCCTCTTTGCGTGACTTGGCGAGCAGGTCCTGGCGGGCATCGGCAGCGTGAAGAAAGGCAAGCTCGGACTGGGCGACGCGACCATCGATGGTCGCTACTTTCGCCTCGAGCTCGCGGATCCGTTGAGTGGCGATACCAAGCTCGCGTTCGTAGGTGCGCAACGCGCGAGCAGCCTTGGCCTGGAACCTGGCTACTTCACCGGCGTCGAGCCCCTTGCGGACGGTTGCGAACCGTTCCGCTTCCGCCTGGTACGACGTGAAGTCCATGTGCGCAGAGATAGTAACGCCAACGGAGAGCGCGCGTTCTGGAGGTCAGCAGACCACGCTCATGACGATCCACAGGGCCACGAACACCGCGATCACAGAGAGATCGAGGGCTGCGTTGCCGATGCGAACCGGGGGCAGGACGGCGCGGATGGGCCGCAACACCGGATTGACTCCCCGACCGATGAGGTCATACAGACTGCGCACGGGATGACCGGCCGGAATCCTGCCGAGCTCGACGACCCACCCAAGGATCACCCAGGCGAAGAGGATGAGAAGGAGGACGTTGAGGATCGTGCAGATCATCAGCTGTCGGAGGCTCCAGAGGCATACAGCCCAAGACCGACGAGGCGGTCACGCTCCTGGTCGGGAAGCGCAAACGATCCCGGGGCAACGAGGATCACGCCCTGAGCGATCTTGCGCATCGTGCCGTCGAGCGCGTACGTGAGCCCGGACGAGAAGTCGACAAGACGGCGGACCATCTCGGGCTCGGTTGACCGAAGGTCGAGAACGACGGCTCGCCGCTCCCTGATGAGGTCTGCGAGGCGCTGAGCGTCACCGAACACCTTGGCGACGATCACCTCGGTGGCGCCGCCCGCTATCGGGGTGACAGTGGCAGTCGCGTCGACATCGCCGTCGCCGAGCAGTCTGCGACGCCGGCGCGACGGAGGCTCGACGCGGCGTCCCGCGACACCGCCGTGGGTCTTCACCTGAGCCGGCTCTGGCGGTGGAGCCGCCTGAGGAGCTGCCGGGGCATCTGGTTCTCCGGGAGCCAACGGTTCGCCGACGGACGGTTCGATCTCATCGAACGCGGGAACCTCCTCGGCGGTGGCGGATTCCTCTTCATCCACCAACCCGAGGAAGAACATCACTTTTTGCCAACTCGAAGCCATACGCTCAACTCCCTGACCGAGGGTCAAAGATAGCCCGTCCGACGCGGATGATGGTCGCGCCCTCCTCGATGGCGATCTCAAAGTCGTCGGTCATGCCCATCGACAGTTCGGGCCCAACCGCGATATCGGCCCGCAGCGTGGCAAGGCTCCGAAACCAGGCTCGGATCTCATCGTCGTTGCCACGCCTCGGGATCGTCATCAGGCCGCGCACATCGAGCCCGAGTTGGCGACACCGCGTTGCATATGCCGCGACGTCGGCGACGGAGAGGCCGTGCTTGTCGGGATCGCCTGAAATGTTCACCTGGATGAGGACTGGCGGCGTCTCTGGGCCCGACGCGGCCCATCGTTCGGCGAGCCGATCACCGACGAGTGAATGAAGGAGATCGACCTGGTCTTGCACCTTCTTTGCCTTGTTCGACTGCAAGGTGCCCACGAAGTGCCAGCGGATGTCGGCCGGGAGCACGACGGCCTTCTCCAGCAACTCGTTGGCCCGGTTCTCGCCAAAATCACGGTGCCCCGTTTCGTAGCACTCGAGGATCTGCTCGATAGACCGTCCCTTGGAGACGGCAACCACGGTCACCGAGCCAGGCTCGCGGCCCACTCTCCGCTCAGCGGCGGCCACGCGTTCGTTCAGCCGGTCGAGCGCATCCATGCCACTGCAGCCTGTCTGTGCGCCGTGCCGTTACGGCGATGTGAGAAGTAGCGGTCGTCACAGCGGGTGCAGGAATCTGCACGGGCGACATCGACTCCGGCCATGGCGTCGGCAACGACCGCGGGCAGGTCGACGCTGGTCGTCCCCCAGGTGGTGGACGAAACGTGGCCGGGGAACCGGCTGGCGACCTCGTCGCCTACCTCGTAGCAGCACGGCCCGATGGCGGGACCGATCTCCGCCCGCTCGGGTAGATGTCCTCGATCCCGCAGAGCCTGCAGCGTGGCCTCGACGACACCGGCAGCGGCACCTCGCCATCCCGCATGAATGACTGCAACGGCGTCGGCGGCCTCGACTACGACACCGACACAGTCAGCGGTGAACACCGCGACTGTCAGATCCGGTATCTCGGTGATGAGGGCATCTCCACGCCCTTGCGGGCCTTCGTCCACGGCAACAGCCACTACCGAACCGTGAACCTGGTCGAGGGTTGCCCACCGCAACGGTGCTGCCGCGCCATTCGAGAACCGAGAACGCGCCTCAGAGTCGTGGCGGACATCACCATCCGGGGCGGCGGAGAAGGCCGCGCCCCGAAAGCTCACGGTCATCCCTGGACGAAGCCGGGGATGTCGAGATCTCCTCCGTCGTCAGGGCTCGGGCTGAATTCCATGCCGGCCGAAGACGAGCTGCGGCGGCCCCGATCGAACCCGGCGGCGATGACGGTGACCTTCATCTCCCCGTCAAGCGTGTCGTCGATGACGGATCCGAAGATGATGTTGGCGTCGGCATCGCAGTGGTCGGCGATGAGATTGGCGGCGGTGTTGACCTCGTGAAGGCTCATGTCGCCGGGACCGGCAATCGAGAGCAGCACTCCGCGGGCACCTTCCATAGAAGTCTCCAGAAGTGGCGACGAGATCGCCTTCTCTGCTGCCTGCTCCGCCCGGTTCTCGCCGGACGAACGGCCGATCCCCATCACCGCCGAGCCTGCCTCGGACATCACGGTGCGCACATCGGCGAAGTCGACGTTGATCAAGCCGGGAGTGGTGATGAGATCGGTGATCCCCTTCACTCCGTTCGTCAACACGTCGTCAGCTAGCTGAAAGGCTTCGAGAACTGGCGTCTTGGGATCGGCGATCTCTAGAAGGCGCTCGTTGGGAATGATGATCAAGGTGTCGACGGCGCTCTTCAGCGCCTGGATGCCCTGCTCGGCCTGTACTGACCGGCGTCGACCTTCGAAGCCAAAGGGCCGGGTCACAACACCAACGGTGAGCGCGCCGATAGACCGTGAGATCTCGGCAACGACAGGGGCGCCGCCGGTACCGGTGCCGCCACCTTCGCCTGCCGTGATGAAGACCATGTCAGCGCCACGCAACGCTTCCTCGACCTCGTCACGGTGTTCCTCGGCCGCCTGACGACCCACCTCCGGGTCGGCGCCTGCGCCGAGCCCTCGGGTCGCCTCCCGGCCGATATCGAGCTTGACGTCGGCATCGGACATCAACAGGGCCTGAGCGTCGGTGTTGATTGCGATGAACTCGACACCGGAGACGTCGGCATCGACCATCCGGTTGACGGCGTTCACCCCACCGCCACCGATGCCTGCCACCTTGATGACGGCAAGGTAGCTGTGGGGGGTTCTGGAATCGTTCACGATAAGTCTCCTCAAAGGCTGGCCGAGGTGATGGTAAACACGAGGTCGAGAGGCGCGCCATCCGAAACCTTCAACCTCGAGTTGACGTTGAAGGTGGCTCCGTCACTCCCCTGAGAGGGTGGCGGGCGCCACGACCGATGGCCGCGAGGGAGCAAGAACGTCGATGACGGAGCCCTCAGGTGGGTCGGCTGCCACCAGTGCCGAGACGACGCGAGCCTTTTCGGCAAGGTCGACCGGCGGGCCGAGTCGAACCTCGTAGCCTCCGACGACCGCTGACAAGCCGTCTGGGGCAACGGTGATCGCTGTGGTCGACGCCAGGGACGGATCGAGCGCGGCGGCGAGAACGATGGCTGCTGCCAACCCGTCTTCCACGGCTGCTCCGACCTCGAGGTCGACCGGAACCTCGACGAGGATCGAGGACAAGGCTTCTCCGGCAGCCGGCGCCAGCACGACGCCGTCAGTCGACATCAGCCATGTGGCCCCCCCAACTGTGGCGACCGCAACAGGAACTCGTTCGGAGACGCGAACCTCGACCCGATTCGGCCACACGACCCGGACGGTTGCGTCCGCCACCCACGGATCCGACGCGACGGCCTCGGCGATGGATCCCGAACGGACCGCAACCATCGGGAGGCCTGGCTCGACATCGAGCGCAGTGAGTGTCTCCAGGGTGCTCGACCGAGCCACACCGCTCACCTCGACCTGGTCGACGTCGAGAAGAGGCGATTGAGCCGCCCAGACCAAGGCGCCGATGAGCACCGCCCCGACGATTCCCCACAAGACAAGCCACAGCCGGCTGCGGGCATGATCTTCGGCAACCTCGTGCCGACGAAGAGCGATCCGTCGATCAATCGTGTTCATGAGAAGTCCCCGATGAACATGATCTCGGGCTCCAGAGTCACTCCAGTGGCCTCGGCAACTCGACGGCGTACCTCTGCAACGAGATCGTGGATGTTTTGAGCACTGGTGTCGGGTTCGGCGACGAAGAAGTTGGCGTGGCGCTCCGAGACCGAGGCACCGCCGATCTGTAATCCCTTCAGACCGAGTTCGTCGATGATCCGCCCCGCGTGATCGTCGGGAGGGTTCTTGAAGACGCTTCCGGCGTTGAATGTGCCGCCAGGTTGATTCTCCTTGCGCCACTGAGTGATCTCCCGCAGCCTCCGTTCGCCCACTTCCGAAGTCTGATCCGAGGTCTGGAAACGGGCGCTGACGACCATTTCGTCAGGCTGAAGGTTGCTGTGGCGATAGGCCATTTCGAGCTCGGCCGGGGTGCGGGTGGACCGCTCCCCCGAACGGATGTTCACCACATCGGCGGCGACAAGCACTTCGTCGGTTTCGGTGCCATGGCATCCGGCGTTCATTCGCACCGCTCCCCCGACTGATCCGGGGATACCGACGTAGAACTCCAGCCCTCCGCGACCCGCCTTCACGGCTTCGCGAGCCACTCGAGGCAGAGGGGCAGCGCCACCGGCGACCACGAGGTCGTCCTCGATAGCCACGTCGAGGAACCCTCCAACGAGGCGCAGGACGAGCCCATCGAAGCCACGATCGCTGACGACGAGGTTGCTTCCTCTGCCGACGACGGCGACCTCCAGGTCTGGCTGGTCGGTGACGGCCTCAACCACTCGATCGAGCGAGGAGCTGTCGCCTACCTCGGCCAGCCACCGGGCCGGGCCGCCGAACTTATACGTCGTGAAGTCCGAGAGCGCCGACCGCTCGGTGACCAAGCCATCGACGACGAGAGCCTCGAGGATCGCGGTCACCGGAGGCCCCCGAGCGCTGCGGCGATCGGTTCTGCTGTCTGGTTGATGTCGCCCGCGCCAAGAAGCAACACGAGGTCGCCCTCCATGAGTTCCGGGACAAGGCGCCGGGTGAGCTCGGGAAAGCCACCGATCCCGAGAGCATCGCCTCCGGACCGGCGCACCGCCTCGACGATGAGCTGCGAGGTCACCCCCGGGATGGGAGTCTCTCCTGCCGGGTAGATGGCGGTGACGATGACCCTGTCGGCCCCGCTGAGCGCAGGACCGAACTCATCGGCGAGCTCGGCGGTCCGCGAGTACCGGTGAGGTTGAAAGATCGCCCAGACCCTTCCGTCGCTGCCGAGCCGCGCTGCCTCGATCGTGGCCGCAATCTCCGTTGGATGATGGGCGTAGTCCTCGACGACCGTCACCCCGGCGGTCTGAGCCCGCACTTCGAACCGGCGCTTCACGCCCCCAAAACCCGCGAGCGCGGCAGCTGCATCGGCAACGTCGATTTCGAGCTGCCCACACAGCGCCAGGACGCCTGCGGCATCCAAAGCCACGTGAGTGCCTGGCTTGGGTACGGTCACCGAGTAGTCGCGGCCTGCCGGATCCACAAGGGTGAATCGGGTCGACCATCCGTCGTGAACGACGTCGCCGACTTTCCAGTCTGCGTTCGGGCTGAATCCGTACGTCACCACTCCCCCGGGACTGGTGAGGCCGGCAGAGCCAGGATCGTCTGCGCACACCACCACAGGCCCGTCGACCGCGCTCGCAACATCCGCGAAGGCCTCGTGAAGCGACTCGATGTCTCCGTAGTGGTCGAGATGATCGGCCTCGATGTTGGTCACGAGCAGGCCCTCGAGCGACAGGGACAGGAACGTGCCGAACGCCTCATCGGCTTCGAGTACGAACCGGTCACCGGTCCCGAGGTGGGCACCCGTGTTGAGATCCACGAGGGTCCCTCCGACAAGGAAGCTCGGATCAAGGCCCATCCCGCGCAGAGCGGTGACCATGAGCGCGGTGCAGGTGGTCTTGCCGTGCGTACCGGCAAAGCCGACCGCAGGCATGAAACGGGTGAGTGCTGATAGCAGCTGCGGCCGCTCCCACACGGGTACCGACGAATCACGGGCAGCTGCCAGCTCGGGGTCACCGCCCGGCACCGCCGAAGACGCGACGACGAGGTCCCACCCGGAGGCGCGGTCGGGTCGATGACCGATCCACGTCTCGATGCCGACCTCGGCCAGCGAGTCGAGCATGCGTCCCGGTTTGAGGTCGGATCCAGTCACCGTGTGACCGCTTCGAGCAAGAAGCTTGGCCAGGCCACTCATCCCCGCTCCCCCGGCGCCAACCATGTGCACGCTGTCGACGTCGGCGAGGATGCGATCACTCATCGCTGACCTGCGTCGATCATCGCCGTGGCCAGTACTCGGGCGGCATCACGTCTCGCCAGAGGCAGGAGTGCTGTGCGCATCGCATCGAGTCGCGACTGGTCTTCGATGATCCCGGCGACGACACCGACCAGGTCTCCGATCCGATCCTCCGGGATCACCACGACTCCACCGGCTGTCGCCAGCGCGGCCGCATTCGCTGCTTGGTGGCCGGCGGTCCCGGCGGCGTAGGGAACGACGATCGCCGGCGACGTTGTTGCGGCGACCTCGGACATCGTCAACGCCCCGGCTCGAGAGACGACGAGGTCACACGCTGCGTAGAAGTGCTCCATGTCTGGCTCGAAGTCGACGACGACCCATCGATCGTTGTCGGCGGCAACGGCACTGACCTCGTCTACCTTCGCCCGTCCCGTCAGGTGCAGTAACGCTGCACCCTCGCCGAGCGAACCCGCAAGCGACGTTGCGGTGGCGTTGAGGACCGCCGCACCCTGACTTCCTCCGAGAATTCCGACGACGAATGCCGACCCATCGATGCCATATCGCTTCCTCCCATCAGATCGCAGGGAGTCACGATCAAAGTGGTCAAACGCGGGACGAAGCGGATTCCCGACGACGGTGGCGCCCTTCAATGTGCCGGCCGCTTCATCGAACGCCACGAACACCTCTTTGGAGAAGCGGGCCATGAGCCGGTTCGCCAATCCCGGCACTGCGTTTTGCTCGTGAAGCATCGCCGTGACCTTCGCCCGGCGAGCGCCCCAGACGGTGGGCACGGTGACGTAGCCGCCGAAAGCGAGAAGCGCCGTCGCCTGGCGCTGGGCGAGCTCGGTGGCAACAACAGATGCCGCCTTGCGCACCATGCCGGGGATGGCGAGGTTGCTGGTCGTGATCCGACGCTCGAGCCCCCTCAGCGGAAGCTTGATCAGCTCATAACCCGCCTCTGGCACGACACGGGCCTCGAGCCGGTCACCTCCGAAGAAGACGATGTCGTCACGTGACACCCCCTGTGCGACCAGGGCTTCGGCAACCGCAAGTGCCGGGAAGATGTGCCCGCCGGTGCCAGCAGCGGCAAAGGCGAAGGTCACGAGGTGCCCTTGCCGGCTGTCCTTGCGATGTTCACCAGGACTCCCATCGCCGCGAGGTTGACAAGCATCGCGCTCCCCCCGGCCGAGATGAATGGCAGCGGAACGCCGGTGACCGGCACCACACCGACCACACCGCCGATATTGATGAACGCCTGGACCGTGATCCAGGCCACGATTCCGATGGCGAGAAGCCGCCCGAACCGGTCGGGGGCGCGTAACGAAATGAGGACACCAGCGAAGGCGAAGGCCATGAACAGGATCACCACCGACACGGAACCGGCAAATCCCAATTCTTCTCCGATGATGGCGAAGATGAAGTCGCTGTGGGCGTTCGGCAAGAACATCCAACGTGCACGGCTGGCGCCGAGCCCGACACCAAACAGCCCTCCCGTCTGCAGCGCGACCAGCCCCTGGACCACCTGAAGGCCGCTGTCGAGGCGATCGGCCATCGGATCGAGAAACGACAAGAGACGGCGGCGTCTATAGGGGACGGCCATCGCCGCGGTCACGGCGAGGATCGAGGCGATTCCGGCAGATCCGAGGACAAAGCGCAACGGAGCTGCCGAGGCGAGGAGAACAACAAGACCGGCCGAACCAATGATCATTGCGGTGCCGAAGTCACGCTGAGCCATGACGAGCGCCCCGACCAGGCCGAGCGACGCCGCCACAGGCCAGAAGAAGTGTGAGAACACTCCGAGCCACTGCTCCTTGCGCGTGAGCGCAGTTGCCAGGAACGCGACGACCGCGAACTTGGCGAACTCGGAGGGCTGCAGGGTGAACGAGCCGAACTCGAGCCAGCTCTTGGCCCCATTGCGAACGGAGCCCACCATCAGCGTGGCGATGAGCGAGCCGGCGGAAAGGCAGAGGATGATCAACGCGTGTCGTGAATAGAGGCGGTACGGGATGCGAGCGGCGACAAAGAGCGCGACCACGCCGGCGATGATGAACGCAAGCTGGCGCTTGACGTAGAAGAGGTTGTCGCTGTTCTGCTGGATCTCCAGAGCCAGAACCGACGACGCTGACGAGAGAGCACCGACACCGATCACGACGAGAATCACCACCGGTGCCAGGACCAGGACGGCTCTCCGATCTCCGGCGAGCCGACGGCTTCTGGCCCATTCCAGACGGTGCGTCGTTGGGATGTGGGCTACGCGGCCGGCCACGAACTCTCCTCCTTCAGCGAAAGCACCGCGGTCGCAAACGCATCCCCCCTCGCTGCGTAGTTGTCGAACATGTCGAAACTGGCACACCCCGGTGCGAGCAGGACTGTATCCCCGGCAGTTGCCAACTCATCGGCAATCGCAAGCGCCTCGGGGAGAGACGATGCAACGTGGGCATCGGTGACTGCTGTGATCTCGTCTGTGGCCTCGCCGATGGCTATGACTGCGGTCACCGCCCGATGAGTCACGAGCGGCGTCAGATCGAGACCCTTGTTCCGGCCGCCTGCGATGAGTACCACCGAGGGGAAGGACGCGACAGCGGCAACAGCAGCATGAGGGTTTGTGGCCTTGGAGTCATCAACCCAGCGAACGCCTCCCCAGACGCCGACGGTCCTTCTCCGATGTGGCCCGGTCGTGAACCCGGCGATCACTCCTCCAACCGCCGCAGGCACGGCTCCTGCCTCGAGGGCAACGGCACCCGCCATGACGAGATCGAGCAGGAACGAGGGGCCGACATCGGGAGCCGGGAAACGGTGGTCACCCAGGACGACCTCGTCATCGTCGACACCCACCCCATCGCCAGTCACGGCGGAACCAGATGCTGCGATGGCGCGGCCCGGACTGCGGTTGCCCAAATCGGCTGCGACGGGATCGTCAGCATCGACGACGACGACTCCGTCTCGACCCTGGTTCTCGAAGATTCGCGCCTTGGCCGCCACGTACGCGTCAAAGGTGCCGTGCCAATCTAGATGATCCGGAGCGACGTTGACGATGGCCGCGATGCGAGGGGCGAAGCGATCGATGAAACGCAGCTGGAAGCTGGAGGCTTCGATGACAACGACGTCTGCTGGGTCGGCTGCGACCGTCGATAGCGCAGTGCCGATGTTTCCCGCTGCGACCGCATCGATCCCCGATGCGACCAGCATGTCGGCGACCAGACCGGTCACCGTTGTCTTGCCATTGGTACCGGTGATGGCGATTTGGTCGGCGTCGAGGTGTGAAGCTGCGAATTCGAGTTCCGACACCAGCGGGATGCCCGAAGCCAGTGCATCTGTGATCGGCTGCGAATGCTCGGCGAACCCAGGGCTGGTGACCACAAGGTCCTTGTTGCGAAGGTGGTCCGGCGACCAGGCGCCGGAGTGGACGACGAACGCATCTTCCCGAAGCCCGGCAAGAGAGGCCGCCCGCGCGTCGTACACCTCGACATGGTGACCCCGGCCACGCGCAAGACGGGCCGCCGCTTCACCGCTCACCGCCGCGCCGAGAACGAGCACGTTCATGGTGTCGTCCCCGTTGCGGTGATGAAGTCGCCGTAGAACACCCCGAGCCCGACAGCCACGAAGAG
>JABDMN010000062.1 GCA_013001485.1 Acidimicrobiia bacterium | reverse complement strand
TCGGGTCGGACAAGGCGGAGTCCAGGGTGGTCGCCCCCGTCGTCGGAACGAGGCGGTAGTGCGCTCCCTCGTAGGAGCGTTCATCACCCGGGATTCCGTCGGGGTCGCCCAGTAGGAGCACCCGGGTCGCAGTGGGATCGAACTCTGACACCGATGACACGTCGATGGCTGCTCCCCGATCTTCGGGGAGTCCCCCTCGGCCCGGAATGATCACAAACACCGTCGACAGAACCACGATCACCGCACCGGTGAGTGCCGCCAGGGCCGCAGCCCGTCTAACCGGCGCACCCCGCTCGAGATCTGCTGAAGCCTGTAACGCAGCTGCTACTCCGCCGGCAACGCCAAGGCCGGCGAGCACCATCGCGGCGAGGGCCACGGCACTCCCGACGCCGACCTCCTCGCCGCGGGCAAGGACGGAGCCGATGCCTACGGCAAACGCCGACCACCCGGCCAGTGGCAGCGTCCTGGAGTCTCCGGCAACGATGACCCCTACGACCGCAAAGGCAACGGCGACGACGACCAGCAGTGACGGCTGCCAGAACGGGATGGGTCCAGCATCGAGCCAGTCGCCGATGCCGACGCGCGCAGCCCACGGCAAGAGGGCACCAACGGCCAGAGCACTCGAGAGGATGCCGACTCCGAGGCGAGCCCAGCGCCAGCCGTCGACTAACGACCACACGATGGCGGCTCCAAGCGGGATGACGATGAGCGCCGGGTGAGCAGCTGCTGCGACGCCCGTCAGCCAGGCTGCCCACGCCACACGGCCGATCCTCCTGGCCCACGATTCGGGCAGTGGATTGCTGATCGCAAGGATCGCCCACGGGATGGCTGCTGCACCAACGGCAACGATCAGGTGAGTGCTCTCCCCGACCGCACGCGCTGCCGGCCCAGCGACGTAAACGAGACCCGCAAGAGCGGCTGCAGCCGGCTCGACCCCGAAGGCCCGGCTGAGACGAGCCATGCCCCACGCGCCAAGCAGCGCCGCCGCCACCACCGTTGCGCCAAGAGCGAGAGTCGGATCGTCGAAGAGCACTCTCTGGATCACGCCGAGGAGAGCCACCGAGGGTTCGAGCTGGTCAGGGCTACCGAGCCCGGCCGGATTCCAGCCGCCTGCGTAGGCGCCGAGAGCCTCTGCCGATGACGGCGGGAGGGGAAGTGCATGGTCGACCGCCGGCATCGAAGACGTCCATGCCGCCCTGATGGCGAGCAGGATGAGAGTGCCCACGACGACTACGAGGGTGAGCCAGGGACGGCGAAGCTCCTCGAGGCGACCCGCACTCACCTCCTCCGGTAGCCGGGCACGGAACCGGGAAGCGACATCACGCCCGACGCCGAGCAGAGAAGCCGAGCCGCGGATCTGATACCGGAAGAGCTCGGCATCGTCGAACATGCGGTTGGAGCGAGCGGCGCCTCTGACGCGAATGGTGCTGGGAAGCCACACCAGGTTCCAGAGCCAGGCTCGAACGAAGTCGAAAAGGGTCCATCGCCCGAGAAACGGCGCGACCACTGCTTCCACCAGCCCGGCAAGGAACCTCATGGGGATTGCCCACGCCAGCGTGATCAAGCCGTACGCCTTGATCATCGCCCGGATCCGACCAGCTTCGTGACGCCAAGCCGGTCCCTCTTCGTCGCCGACGAGGACCTCCGAAGACGGCACCACGATCACCCTGGCCCCGCGCAAGCGAGCCCGCTGAGACAGGTCGATGGCCGCGGACTGAAGGGACAGCTTCCTGTCGACTCCACCGAGGCCGTGGCCAAGATCCCGGCGAACCAGGAAGCTGCGTCCGTCACACGTGGCGACGTCGCGCACCACGTCGTACTGGCCCTGGTCGACGTCGTCGACATCGAGGCCGCTGTACGGGACATCGAAGACGTCTGTGGCAACGCCGATCGACACCAACCGGTCCGAGTCGCGGGCATCGAGCAACTTGGATCCGGCGATCCCAGCACCCGCCCGCTCTGCCTCGACGATCAGCGACCCGAGTGCATCAGGTCGGGGCACGGCGCCCGAGGCCACCACCCAGACGTATTGGATCGCCACGTCGAGGTCTTCGAGCAGATCGTTGATGTGGTCTACCGACGGGAGATCGCCAACGTCCATGCCGATGACGTGCACCGACGAGGCTTCGTACACTTGCGCCCGCACCGCATCGATGGTTTCGGATGCAACCGTGGAGCCGCGGGCAAGCACGGCCACCGCAACGTGCGGTGAGTCGGGGGGTGAGGACATGGACCCGACATTCTGGGACGACCAATGAGCGACCGCAATCTGGTGCTACTTGCAGGTGGGGTCGGAGGCGGTCGAATGGCGCGAGCGCTCGTCGCCGCCGGCGCCGCACCTCGGGTCGTCGTCAACGTCGGGGACGACGCCACCATCCACGGAGTGCACGTGTCTGCGGACATCGACACCGTCATGTACACGCTCGCCGGCATCGAGGGTCCCCAGGGCTGGGGCATCGCCGATGACACCTGGACCCTCATGGGCCACCTGGAGAATCTCGGGTTGGACACGGCGTTCCGGCTGGGCGATCGCGACTTCGCCAACTGCCTGGCTCGCACACAAATGATCGATAGCGGGAGCTCCCTGTCGGACGCCGTCGAGTGGCTGCGCAAGAACCTCGGCGTCGAGGTCCCGGTCGTGCCTGCGACCGACGATCGGCTCCGCACCATCATCCACACTTCCGACGGCTCTCGCCTCGAGTTCCAGGATTACTTCGTGGTGCG
>JABDMN010000021.1 GCA_013001485.1 Acidimicrobiia bacterium | reverse complement strand
CCTGGAAAGCGGCGCCGGATTGGCCTGGCTCAACACCTCCGAAGGTCTGGTTTCCGACTCTCTCGATAGCCGCTGGCGTCCGTCGGCGCTGGTCCGGGCCAGCGTGCGCATGCACCTCGTCGACACCCGACTGGGACCCTGGTACCTCGGCGCCGGCATCGAAGAGCGAATGGTGTCGAGCTGGACGCCGCGCACCGCCGGCTTCGTGAGCCTCGAGGCGATCTCCATCGACTGACCCGAGCTCGCCCGAAAAACGCAACGGCCCACCGAGTGGCGGGCCATTGCGGTCGTTTCGGTAGTGACTAGTCGCAGGTAATGCCGCAGATGTCGTCCACCTTGGCGACGCAGAACTGGTTCCAGTCGGTGCTGCAGCAGAACTCGTCGTCGGCGCAGACCTGCTGGACGCATTGGTTGAACTCACCCTCGGAGCAGCTGTCGTCGAGCGGATTGCCGCTGCCCGAGACGTTGGTGCAGACCGCGTCCAGGCTGTTCTGGGCCTCGCAGGCGGCGTTTTCACCGGAGGAAGCGACCGCCACGGGCACGAAACCGGCGGTCAGCTGGCAGTCGATGGGGCTGAGGTGGGCGTCACGCTGGACCTCGAGGAGGTCGCTGGTGGGGCCGCTGACCATGCGGATGTCGTCGCTGGGCAGCGCGCCCTGGAACTCGTAGACGGAGAGCGGCTTGAAGGCCACGTTGGTCAGGGCGCGGAACAGGTCTCCGAAGGTCCGGATCTCGATGCCGAACTTGTCGCCGGCCTCGAAGCCAACCCGCTGGGTGTCCTCGTGGTCGAAGACCAGGTGGCGCTGCATGGAGCGGAGCTTCATGACGTCCACCTGGAAGCCCGAGACGTCGGTTTCGTCGATGGTGACGGTGTCCGTACGTCCCTCGCAGGCCGCGACGAAGGTGTCGATGGTGGCCTGGTGATCGGCGCCGCGATTCTCGAGGTAGGAGACCAGCTGGGCCTCGGCGGTTCCCGCCGGAGCATCGGAGAGGGCGTCCACCAGCAGGGCGCGGATGGCGTCGGGGGTCTGGTCTTCCTCGTTCTCGGGCAGCTCCAGGGCAGCAACGTCGGCGTTGCCGAGGATGCCGCAGCGGGCATCGGAGAACACGGGGCGGGTGAAATCGACCATCAGGATGTCGAGGACCAGCTCCTCATCCACCAGGCCGGCGTTGATGAGCTCATCGATGTACAACATGTCGGCGGCCGAGCGCTCGACGAACGAGAACGGTTTGCTCAGGTCGTTGCCGAGGCCATCGGCGTCCTGGCCGATGGCGTCGATGATGAGGTCGTAGGAGCCACTATCGACGCTGATACCCCGGCCCATGGCGCCGAGCTCCTCGGCGAACTGCGGCGAGGCGTGGAAGTCGGCGCGGCTGAGCATGCCGTCGAAGAGGAAGCTGTCTTTGACCTCGCTCTTGGAGCCGGTCATGGTGTTGACCTCAACCGGGCAGAAGACCGGGCGCAAGAGCTCGGCGACGTTGTGCTTGGCGCGAACGTGGGCGACGCGGGACTTGTTCCACTTGTTGTGGCCGCGGCCGATGATGTCCTCGAAGCCTCCGAGACCACCCTTGGAGCCCATGGCTTCGGAGCGGTTGCTGACCAGCGTGCTCCCGCCGTCGGGATTCCAGTGAACCCAGGGCGAGTCCATTTCCTTGAAGATGGGGCCGCCGCCGGTGTGGCAGTTGCCGCAGCCGCGGACGCTGGTCAGGCCAGGGCCGGCCGGGCCCTCGTCGATGTAGTGCTTGGAGTTGCCGAAGAAGCCGACCGATCCGTCGCCGAGGGCCTTGTAGTAGTTGTAGACGCCCGAGCTCTCGTCGAACGCCATGACCTCGACATCGTCTGGAAGGCCGCTGCCATCGACGCCCATCGGTCCATCGCCATCGTGGAAGCCAAAGGCAGAGAACAGAACGTCGGAATCATCGCGACCGTCGCACTGGCGGACCGTAACCACTCGATAGCCGAGGCCGTCGCCCTGACTGGCGAGCTCACCCTGCTCGGAGACCGTGAACGACTTGATGTTGCAGCCGCTGTTGTCGGTCTGCTTGAGCTTCTCGACCATGTCCTCGAAGGTCGCCGGGCACGGCTGGGTATCGTCGGCTTCGGCCTTGAAGAGCTTGTTGGCAAAGGCGTCGTCGAGGCGATTGACGGTTCGCTGATTGGGCTCGTCATTGCTGAAATCGAGCAGCATGCTGTCGCACGGATGGGGCTCGATCTCGCTGTCGGGGACATCGCAGGTTCCCGATTCGCAGTCGAAGAGATCGTCGCCAGCGGAGGTCGAACAGCCGGGGAGGGCGAGTAGGGAGCCCCCGAGAAGGAGCATGAGGGCAGGGAGCTTGCGTGGGGTCATTTGGGCGAGCCTCGGTAAACGTCGGGTGTCCGCCCCCTGCTTCATCAAGAGTCGCGCCAACTCAAAACTCCGCAGTTTTTGCGGATCTACAGCGCCAAAACCATGGCCACTCCGGCTGTCATCCTCGCTCTGTCCGGGTACTTCTGACCCGAGCGGAAGCTCCGGCCACAGCAGCCCGCGTGTGTAGGCGAGTGCACCAACCT
>JABDMN010000007.1 GCA_013001485.1 Acidimicrobiia bacterium | reverse complement strand
GGTCTGCCGTGGCCTCAACTGCCGTGGAACTGGGGCGGGGTGATCATCCAGCCCCGCTTTGTCGTGATGGTGCTTACGACAGCAGTACTCGTGGTTGCGCTCATCTACTTCTTCCGTCGCTCGCGGTTCGGTCTTGCCATGCGCGCCACTGCCATCGATCAGGAAGTCGCCCTCGCTCAAGGCATCAACGTCGGCGGTGTGTTTGCCATGGCGTGGATCCTTGGCGGCGCCATGGCGGCGGTCGCCGGCGTCTTTGGCGCAACTGCGTTCGCCGGACTATCTGCGTCGAATGCCATCACTGCCTTGAAGGCGTTGCCGGCTGTCGTGGTCGGCGGCCTCGACTCGATCAACGGAGCGGTGGTCGGCGCCTTGATCATCGGGCTTGCTGAGGCGTACACGGCGACCTACCAGGCGCAGTACGCGCCATGGCTCGGTCCCAATTTCTCGCAGGTCGTGCCCTACGTGGTGATGTTGCTTGTCTTGCTGGTGCGTCCGTATGGCCTCTTCGGGACGAAGGAAGTCGAGCGGGTATGAGAGGTCGGCCCGGACTGTTCACCCGCTACGAGGACGCATCGGCGATCCTCCCCAACGGCACCCAGAAGCTGTGGATGGGCATTGGAATCGCTGCGCTCGTCGTCGCCCCCTTCGTCGTCGATCGAGCGACACTCATCCTGCTGGCGACCGCAGTGGTTGCCTCCATCGGCGCCATCGGACTCAATCTCGTCACCGGATACGCCGGTCAGGTGTCGCTCGGTCACGCCTTTTTCCTGGGCATCGGCGCCTACACGGCAGCAGCATTCGGAGGTCGGGTCGAGGAGGGCAAGGAGCTCATAGCCTTCGGTCTCGACCTTTCGATCTCGCTGCCCGCTGCGGGGCTCGTCGCCGCATTGTGCGGGATCGTGGTTGCGCCGGTTGCGCTGCGGCTGCGCGGCCTTTACCTGGCGTTGGTCACCCTTGGCCTCGTCTTTCTCGGCGAGCACATCTTTCGGTCATGGACCGAGCTCACCGGCGGTCAGGGCGTCGGGCGTGAACCGGTGGCACTGTCGCTGTTTGGGTACCGATTCGATCTCGACGGGTCGATTGGCGGTCTCAATCTGATCCGGGAGCAGCAGATCTACTTCCTCGCTCTCGTAGTGATGATCGTCATGGCGGTGCTGGCCAAGAATCTCGTGCGATCGCGAGTGGGTCGGGCGTTTGCTGCGGTCAGGGATCGTGACATCGCCGCGGAAGTGATGGGCGTCAACCTCACCCGGTACAAGGTCCTCGCTTTCGCCGTGTCCTCGTTCTACGCCGGCGTCGCCGGTGCGCTGCTGTACACGGTGACCGGATTCATCGAGCCGAGCGCCTTCAACCTGTTCCTGTCGGTGGCGTATATCGCCATGGTTGTGATCGGTGGAGCGGCCTCGATTGCCGGTTCGATTGCCGGGGCGTTCTTCATCACGCTGCTTCCCGAGATCATCGAGCGAGTCATCCATGCGCTCCCCATAGACGCCGAGACCTTGTTCACCTCGATCTCCACCGCCCAGATCGAGCGCATCCTGTTCGGTGTTCTGATTATCGTGTTCCTCATCTTCGAGCCTCTCGGGCTGTACGGAATCTGGATCAGGATCCGTAACTACTGGAAGGCGTTCCCCTTCTCCTACTGAGTTGGCTCGAACCAGGAGGAGAGCCGTCGTCCCCCGGCGGACCGAAACAAGGAGAACCATCACCGTGAGCAAACGACTCTGGAGAGTTGTCGCGCTCGTGGCCGTATTCGCATTGTTGGCGGCTGCCTGTTCGAACGACGAAGGCACCGACGAGACGACCACGACCACGGCGGCAACCACCACTACCCAAGCCGCGACTACCACTACCCAGGCCGCGACGTCGACCACCGAAGCCGGAATGGATGTCGCCACCGATGTGGGCGTCACCGACGAGCCGTGTCCGGGTGGCAATCCCGACCATGGCTGCATCTATCTCGGTGTTCTCACCGACGAATCCGGTCCGTTCGCTGCTGCTGCCCCCGCGCTGTTTGGCGCTCAGCAGGCCTTTTGGGCTGCCGTGAACGCGCAGGGCGGCCTCGCCGGTATGTACGACGTGGTCGTGCCCGACAGCCTCAAGAAGGACACCGCCTACTCAGCCGACGTGATGGTGCAGTCCTATAACGAGATCGCCGGCGATGTCCTTGCGATCGCCCAGAGTCTGGGCACCCCGCAGACGCTGGCGACGCTGGCGGACTACGACCGTGACAACACCGTGGCGGCTCCGATGTCGTGGTACTCCGGTTGGAACTTCAACGGTGTGGACAAGGGCCTCGTCGTCGAGTTCGGTACGAACTACTGCTTCGAGGGCATGAACGCCGTCGACTGGTCGATGGGTGCCCTCCCGGCCGCCGGCCGCCCGGCGCCGACCACGGTTGGCATCGCCTTCTTCCCCACGGACTACGGCCTCGACTACGGGGCCGGCGTCAAGGAGGCTGCGGAGGCGAACGGGTTGACGGTGGCATGGGAGATCCCGATCATCCCGATCTCGGCCGGTGGTGACCCCGCCCAGGTCGAGGCGGTAGCCGCGATCGTTGCCAACCCCGTTGACGTCACCTACCTGGTTACTGGTCCGAACGAGACCGCCGCCATTGTTGGTGGCGCCGCATCTCAGGGCTATCAGAACCTGTTCATCGGTGCCGCTCCCTCGTGGAATGTCGGGATTCTGGCAAGTCCAGCGGCTCCGGCTTTCCAGGCCGGGCTCTACTACCAGTCCTCATACGTGGGTGGCTGGGACTACGAATCCGTTGGCCACGCCACGATGCGGGCCACACTCGACGCTGCAGGAGTCACACCAAACGACTTCTTCATCTCTGGCTGGGTGTCCCAGTACGGGCTGAAAGCAGCTCTCGAGTCTGCGATCGCCAGTGGTGACCTCACCAAGGCTGGCCTTGCGGCGGCTGCGAAGACTCTGACCACCGTCAGCTACGACGGGATGATGGCCGAGCGATCGTTCGCTGGCGCGGCTGACGACAACGCTCCGCGGGCCTCGGTGATCGGTCAGGTCGACGTCACGGCCTCGACCGGCATCTCGGTGCT
>JABDMN010000356.1 GCA_013001485.1 Acidimicrobiia bacterium | reverse complement strand
GGTTGGTGATCACCTCGCCCCACAACTCCCGCATCAAGGGCATCGTCAGGCTCCGCAAGCGACGTGAGCGGGACCTGACCGGAGCCTTCATCATCGAAGGCGCCCGCGAAGTGCAACGCGCCGCCGCCGCGGGAATCGACCTCACCGCGCTGTACCTACAGACAGGGACATCCGCACCACCTGGTGTCGAAACCGACATCGTCGACGTCACCCCCGAGGTGTTCTCGAAGATCTCAGCCCGCCAGGGCCCCGACGGCGTCCTGGCAACTGCCCGTGTATGGGATCTGGGTCTCGTCGATCTCGCGGTGCCTGCCACAGGGTTGGTGCTCGTTGCTGCCGGGATCGAGAAGCCAGGGAACCTCGGGGCCATGCTGCGCACAGCTGATGCGGCAGGAGTAGACGCCGTTGTTCTCGCCGACCCCGTGTGCGACCTCTTCGGGCCCAACGTGGTGCGGGCATCCCAAGGCTCGTTGTTCTCGGTGCAGATCGGGGCAGGCACCAGTGCGCAGGTTCAGACATGGCTCGAGACCACTGGCCTTGCCATATTCCCGACCTCGCCCAGCGCTACGGCTGCACACTGGGAGCCCGACTACCGATCGGGGTCGGCCATCGTGATCGGCTCCGAGGACACCGGACTGTCTGGTGACTGGCTCGGCACAGGAACCCCAATCCGGATCCCGATGGTCGGCACTGCCGACTCGCTCAACGCCTCAGTGGCGGCAGGCGTCGTTCTCTATGCGGCGGTGGCGGCTAGGTCTGGCTAGGCAGGATCGCCCGGCCGGACTTCCTCTATCGCATCCGTCCGATCGCACCAGCGGCAGGCAACCCTCTCGACCTCGCGATCGAGGATCTCTTCCTCTTCGGTGACCCCTTCGCCTCCGAGATCGAAGTGGGCGAAGCGCCGCCGACGCACCGTCTCGAACACGTCGAACCGGGTGCGGTTGCCACAGGCTGCGCACCGGTACGCAACGTCGCCGGGGTGGGTGTCGTCAGTCATCGGACCGACAGTATGGCCGTGAATTCGACACTCATCCTTGAATCGAACACATGTTCGATCTAGCCTCAATTGCCCCAACTCGACCGGAGCGTTGGAACGGTGACCCTCACACAACGCAGCTTCGCCGACCTCGGCACACCGCTGTACGAGGTCCCGTTCTGCGTCCTGGACCTCGAGACCACCGGCGGTTCGGCTGCAACGTGTGAGATCACCGAGGTCGGAGCTGTCCGCTTCCGTGGCGGGGGCGAGCCAGACGGCACGTTCCACACCCTGGTGAACCCAGGGATGTCGATTCCGCCATCGATCACGGTCCTGACCGGGATCACACACGCCATGGTCGTCGATGCCCCCGCGATCGGTGAGGTGCTCCCCTCGCTGCTCGAGTTCATCGGCGACGGGGTCATCGTCGGCCACAACGTGCGCTTCGACATGTCATTCCTCAACGCCGCTGCGGAGCGCCTCGGGTATGGCCGCCTCCCCAACCCCACCTCGGACACCCTTGGACTCGCACGAAGGCTTCTCCGTGGCGAGACCCGTCGCCTCAATCTGTCGAGCCTCGCCGCGTACCTTCGGTCTCCGCACACGCCGACGCACCGTGCACTCGACGACGCGCGGGCGACGGCTCATGTCTTCTTCAAGCTGCTCGAACGGGCCGGAACCGTTGGCGTCACCCACCTCGACGACCTGCTGCAACTCCCCACGGCCAAAGGGTCGCCGCACTACGGGAAGATCAAGCTCACCGAGCGGATACCCCGCCGACCCGGCGTGTACCTGTTCCGTGATGGAACCGGCGACGTGATCTACGTCGGGAAGGCGAAGAATCTCCGTACCCGGGTGCGGTCCTACTTCTACGGCGACGATCGCCGATCAATCGCTCAGATGCTGCGTGACCTGGATCACATCGAAACCCGGGTGTGCTCAACCGAGATCGAGGCTGAGATCACCGAGATTCGGCTCATCGCCGAGCACGTCCCTCGCTACAACCGTCGCTCGAAGCCACCCAAGTCATCGCACTGGGTGAAGCTCACGACCGACCGGTTCCCTCGGCTCTCGCTTGTTCGCACCTATCGCGATGACGACGCCCTCTACCTGGGCCCATTCCGGAGCCGCAAGGCGGCGGAGCGGGTGATGTTCGGGATCTGGGATGCCGTACCGATACGCCGCTGCCGACCGAGCCGGGACGGAGCGAGTCGTGCCTGCCAGTTCGCCGAACTTGGCGTTGCCATCTGCCCGTGCCAGGGAGATGTCGACGAAGCGTCCTACGGGGAGGTGGTCGGCAAGCTCATCGCCGGCGTCGAGGACGACCCAGAGATTCTTCTCGAACCGCTCCGCTCGAGGATGGCGCTCCACGCGGCAGCCGAGCGCTACGAGGAGGCAGCAACCGTGCGCGACCGCCATGACGCGGTGGCACGCGCAATCCGAGACCGGCGCCGCTGGCAGTCACTGGCGAGTTCGGGGCGAATCTGGGCCGAGCGAGGAGACGGCGACGCGGTGCTGCTGGAGACCGGACGGTTTGTCGCATCGTGGAACGGCCACACCGCTGTGATGGCTCCGCCTCATGGCGAACCCACAACGTCGGTGCCTCCTTCAGTCGCAGTGGCCGAGGAGGCTCGCCTGTTGTGGCGATGGCTCGACGACGACGCCATGGAGATCATCGAGGGGACGATGGCGCTTCCCCGCACCCCGGCTCGCACCTGCGGTGAGCGCCGTCAGGCGACGTCCGAGCCGTCCTCCACCGCCGCGTCGGGGCGAAGCAGGACGACACCGTCTGGCGTGAGCGCCCCGATGAGAAGAACGTCGGAGCGAAACCCGCCGACGCGGAGTGGCTCGAAGCCGGTGACGGCGGCCACCTGAGTGCCAACGAGATCGTCGGGGGTGTACCGATCAGTGATCTTGGCCGACGATTGCTTCACGCCTTCAGCACCGAAATCGACCCACAAGCGCAACGCAGGGTCTCTGGCGCCGTCGTTGGGCTCAGCCCTGACGACAGTGCCAATCTTGATGTCGAGGGCAAACAGGTCGTCGATCGACGGGCTCACAGCGCCAAACCTAGCCCCCACTAACGTGACCCCATGAGGTTCATGATCCGTCCGGGGGCCGATCCAGCCGGCGCAGCCGATGCCACGCTTCTGTCAGCGATGGGACTCCCCGGTGGAGGCGTCATCGCCGTCGGTGACACCCACGTGCTGGTGCGGGCCGGCGACGTTCCCACCACGAATGCCCTGCTGCTCGGTCCGAGAACGATGGGAAACTCTGGGCTCGCCGCAGGAGACACCGTCAAGGCGGAACGGGTGCAGCTCCCGGTGGCGCGACGGGTAATCGTGTCGCCGACGTCGGCCCCTCTCGACGCCCGACACCTGGCCCGCGCCCTCCAGGGAATCCCCGTGACAAACGGCGATACGGTTGGCGTGAACATCGCATATGGCGACGGTGCCGAGCGGCAGCACGTCGAACTGCAGGTTGTGGACGTCGAACCGGGCGGGGCAGGCCTCGTCGGGAGCGCAACGGTGGTCGGTGAAGCCGGTGAAGCGAAACAGGACATCGTGGTTCACCCCGAAGGCCACCCCTCGGGTGAGGCACCAACCACTGCCGAAGCCTTGCTTGCTGGCCTCGACACCGAGCTCGAAGTCCTCACCGGGTGGTTGTCGCTTCTGAGCTCGACGTCCGACCTTCCCGACGCCTGGGGTCTCCCCCGTGTCGCTGGAGTGCTCCTCGAGGGCCCTTCCGGGTGCGGCAAGTCCGAGTTGGTCGCCGCGGCGGCTGCTGAGTCTGGCTCTGTGGTCCACGAGGTGTCTCTCGACCTGGTCTTCAAGCCAGAGAAGCTGCTCGACCTACTCGAGAAGGCCGTGAAGCAGACCACCGGCCCCGCCGTGGTCTTTGTCGATCGCCTCGACGCCGTGGCCGGTGATGAAGGCATGTTCCGAAACCAGGTCGCAGCCATCATGCGATGGTTCCTCGATGCGGTGGCCGAGCGTCCCCGCATCGCCACCGTTCTCGGCGTCACCTCGGCTCCCCGCCTCGTCCCTGGCCTGGTTGGTTCCCCGCTGCTGCCGCGAACACTGTCGATCCCACCACCGGACCACGAGCGGCGCGCTCTGCTGTTCGAAGCGGGACTGTCGAGGGTTCCCCACGGCGAGATGGACTACGAGTCCCACGCCGCACGCTCCGCAGGTTTCTCGGGTGCCGACATCCTTGCGGCCGTGGTCCACGCCTCGGCGTTGATCGCCCCTACCGGCGAGGGAGTCACGGACGAGATCCTTGCCAGGGCGGTCAGCGACACGACACCGTCTCTCGGGACGGCATCACTTGGAGAGATCCCCTCCTACGGCTTCGAACGTGTGGCAAACCTCGACGAGGTGAAACAGCGGCTCACCGAGTCGGTGATCTGGCAGATGACCGAACCAGGCCGATTCGAAAGGCTTGGTATCGAGCCCCCACGAGGGCTGCTGCTCCATGGGCCGCCAGGAACCGGCAAGACCTTCGTCATCCGTGCTCTCGCCAACGAGTCAGGGGCGGCATTCTTCACGATCAAGGGAGCCGAGCTCCTCGACAAGTTCGTGGGCGAATCCGAACGCGGCGTTCGCGAGATCTTCGCACGAGCCCGGGCGGTGGCTCCGGCGATCCTCTTCTTCGACGAGATCGATGCGCTGGCTCCGGTGCGCGGCAGTTCGACCAACTCCGTCACCGACTCCGTCGTAGCCGCGCTCCTGACGGAGATGGATGGCGTCTCTGATCGTGGCGACGTCTTCGTCATCGGCGCCACCAATCGCAAAGACCTGGTCGACCCGGCCCTCCTCCGACCGGGCAGGCTCGAAGTCCACCTCCACCTCGGTCTCCCGGCGCCGGAGTCGTGCCGGGCGTACTTCGGGATCTCCGATGTCCCACTCGCGGACGACATCGATGTCGACGAGGTCATCGAGAAGACCGACGGGCTCTCGTTCGCCGACCTCAGCGGACTGCTGCGAGAAGCCGCGCTCAACGCGCTCCGACGCGACGCCTCGGCACTCGAGGTGTCCTCCGCCGACCTCGAGGCAGCCATCCTTCGCCGTACCCAGCCCACTATGGGCTAGTGACTAGCCCGCTATGGCCTGTGACCACCCTCGAAATAGGTCGCTCGCCGCATTGCAGTGTTCGCCTCCGAGGAGTTGAATGACGCGGAGCGCACTCCGGTGCGTTCGAGGGGAAATCCGGATGGTCACCGTCGCGCTGACGATTGGCGATCCGTCATCAATTACCGGATCTGAGGTAGGAGTCATCATGTCAACGTCCTTCACGGACGGCGGCGTGCTTCGGGCACGTCGCTCCTTTGCCGTTCTCTTGGCCGTCATCGGCCTTTTCATCGGCGTCATCGCCGTTCCGGCGGCAGAAGCTGCCGTCGACCCCCTTCCCAACCCTGCCTTCCCCCAGGAGTGCGGGATCACAGTCGCCATTGTCATGGACACGTCGAACTCGATCGTCCGTGATGACGCCGCCAACCCGCAGCTGATGAAGGACGCTTCCAAGGTCGTCGTCGACGCTCTGACTGGCACCCCCTCGACAGTCGGTGTCTTCAGCTTCCGGACGCTGTCGACAACTGAGATCGGGTACACCGACATCTCCGACGCCGGGAACGCGGCATCGGTCAATGCAGCCATCGACGCCACTGACTTCTCGATCGCCGGGACAACCGCCCCCAACCCGGGCGGCACCAACTGGGAGGCCGGTTTCCTGGAAGCGGGCACCTCACCCGATGTCGTGATC